>JAQUNS010000052.1 GCA_028717465.1 Candidatus Omnitrophota bacterium | reverse complement strand
CAAGAATCCAGGGAGGGCCTGCAGTTTTATGCCGATTTAATTTTAGAGCACAGAGTATCTCCGGCTCCTTCAGCTTTGATAGATGCAGGAATGGGTGTTCAGATGATGTTTATGACCGGACGACTGGCCATGTTGGGTTCCGGGATTTGGGAGACGCCGGCCTTAAGAAAAATAGATGGTTTTGACTGGGACGTTGTCATGTTTCCTAAGAGCCCAAAAGGCAGCAGAAAATTTGCAAGCGGCGGGACTGCTTATTGTATTCTAAAATCTTGTAAAAACCCTGCTCTTGCCTGGGAGGTTGTTAAAGCATTGACATCCGAACATGCCATGGAGCAGCTTGCCTCTACAGGCCTGGCTCAACCTTCCAGAATATCGGTTGCCAAAGGGGATTACTGGGCCCGGAGCCAAGACAAGCCTTTAAATAAAAGCATGCTTAATGAGGCAGTTAGATATGCGGTATTTCCTCCTTTTCACCAAAACTGGAGAGAGATAGAAGAACTGCACATAAAACCGAAACTGGATCTTTTTTTCAACGGCCAGGCAAAGCTTGAAGATATACTGCCTGGTATGGTGGCAGAGGGCAATAAGCTTTTAACCGGGCAATTTTAAATAAGGAGGTGTAACAATGGTTGATTCAATGGCGGAGATATTAACCGACAGAGAGAGGAAGAACTTTGCAATACTGGATTTGATACGCAGAAAAGCCCCGATTACCCGTACAGAGATTTCCAAAGAGACAGAGCTTAATATAGTCACGGTCTCTAATTACATTAATGCCTATATTCAAAAAGGCCTTGTTATAGAAGGCGGGCTTGATGTTTCAACCGGGGGCAGAAGGCCGGTTGTTTTGGAATTAAATCCCAAAGCAGCTTATATAATAGGTGTCGGTCTTGATTTAATGAATATAATAGGCGTTGTGGCGGATCTTAAAGCCAATGTTTTGGTTGAAGTGAAAAAGCCAAGGCCTGAAGGCAGTGAGAATTTTCTGATAGATTCAATATCTCAGTTAATCGAAGAGCTTATTAAGAAATCTAATCTCAGCAAGGATCAGATAAAAGGCGTTGGAATAGGAATACCGGGCATTGTAGACAGAAAGGGCGGTACGATCCGTTGGCCGCAACAGATGGGCAGCATATATATTTCAACTTTGAAAAATATGCTGGAGCAGAAATTCGATATACCTGTATACATAGAGAATGATGCTACTGTTGCCGCTTTTGGCGAGAGAGAGTTTGAGCTGGAAAGCGACGTGAAAAACCTTGTATTTATGTACTCCGGGGTCGGGTGCGGCATTGTTATCAACGGCCAGATTTATGGCGGTGCCACCGGCTGTGCCGGAGAACTGGGCCTGCCTGATTTAGACGACAAATCAAAAGAGCGCTGGAAAGGATTAGAACGGTGGGAAGCGGATTTAGGCCTTAAGCAAGCAGCCCAGCGGCGTTTAAAAGAAAAAAAAGACTCCAAGATACTTGAAATAGCAGGGGGCGACATTTCTAAGGTAGATTTTAAATCGGTGGTTGAAGCGGCTAGAGCAGGTGACAACCTGGCCATAGAGCTGATAAAAGAGGCCGGAGAAGAGCTAGGTGTGCGCATCGCTTATTTAGTGCAGATATTCAATCCCGAGGTTGTTGTAATAGGCGGCGGCATTGAGAGGGCCGGATCTGCTTTGCTTGATGCTATAAAGAAAGCTGTTAGAGAGAAGACTTTTGAAGAAATAGGCACTCATGTAAGGATTGTGCCGACGCAACTGGGTGAAAATGCGGTTGCTTTAGGATCAGTCAGCCTGGTTATTCAGTATATATTTACTTATTTGATGGTTTGATTTATCAACTTGACAAGACGGCTATCATGTGGCATAAATTAGAGGCATTACAATTTCGAAAATCAAAAGGAGGTGGGTTAATGAAAGGTTTTATCTATGCTATGCTGGTGCTTGCTTTGTTTGTTCCTGCAATGGCAACTGCTGCTACCCCGCTTTTAGTCGCTGATTTTGATTCAGGCATTAAGCCTAATAATATCGGCGGCGATTTCGGGGCCTGGGACAGAGATCCGATGGATTTTTCTCAGACTGCCATTGAGAGCTTCAACAGCAACAAGACCAGGACCGGCAGGGGTTTTTGCATGAGGCTGGATTATGATGTTGATTCTCCCAATCCTGCCTATAACGGCTTCTGGATGAAGCTGAACGGTTCCGATGTTTCCAAGTATGACAACTTTACTTTCTGGGTAAAAGGAGACGAGGAGAGAGGATTTGCCACACTGTTTAAAGTAGAGATGAAAAACAACAGAGGCGAGGTCGGCAAATACTATGTTACAGGCATCACAGACAAATGGCAGAAGATAGAGATTCCTCTTACCAAAATAGCCGGAATTTCCGATTTCACAAATATGGATGAGTTTGTTATAGTATTTGAAGATTGGAGAGCTTCGGTAAAAGAAGGCACTGTTTATTTTGATGATTTTCAGTTTGAATAAGTAGTAGTCGTTGTCAATTAATTAAGGGCGGGGCTAACAAGCCCCGCTTTTGTTAACAACCTGTTTTTGTCATGAAAAAAAGGTTCCTGCCTAAAATATGCACAGTTGTAGTTCTTGCAGCGGTACTTTTGGTTTTTGCCAATAGAGCATTTCTTTTTTTAAAAGAAACCCAAAAATTGAAAAAAGCACGCCAGGATTTTTTAACAAGCCTGGAGCCCAGCCCTTTGCCGGAGATCGCCGGGATAATGCTTATCAGTAATTTCAATGAGAGAGAACACCGTACTAGTTTAGGCGAATTTGGCGCCTGGGATAAAGACCCCAATGACTATACCCAGGGCTGTTTTGATTCGCTGTCTCCGACAACAAGAAGAGGCAAGAAAGGCTATTCTTTGAGAATGGATTACGATGTCGACTCTCCTAGCCCTGCTTTTAACGGTGTCTGGTTCTCTATGGGCGGGCTGGATCTGACAGAATATAAGTATCTTGTTTTCTGGGCCAAGGGGGACAAACAGAGGGGCTATACAAAGGAATTGAAGCTAGAATTAAAACATGCAAGCGGCGAAAAAGGAAGTTATTACGTTACCGATATTGGCGAAGATTGGACAGAACATATAATCCCTTTAGATCAGTTTATTGGCATAGTTAGCCGTGACAGGATCGAGAGGCTTACGGTGGTATTTGAAGATTGGCGGGCTACTGCAAAAGAAGGCACGGTTTATATAGACGATATGTATCTGTCAAAAGGTAAGATACTAGATCAGGCCTTAGATGTTTTGTATCCTACTTTGCGCGAAAGAATCCCCAAGCCTGATATTACGCTTTTATCGGACCTTGAGTTTTTAGAGCTTATTCAAAAAAAGTCTTTTGGTTATTTCTGGCAGGAAACCAACCCCGAGAACGGTTTAGTCAAAGACAAAGCTAACAATTTTAAAAAAGACGATTTCAAGGTTTCATCTATTGCAGCGGTAGGTTTTGCTTTAAGCTGCTATCCTGTTGCAGTCGAAAAAGGTTGGATCACCAAAGAAGAAGCTTTAAACAGAACCTTAAACACCCTTTTGTGCTTCCGGGATAAGATGGAGAACGTGCATGGTTTTTATTATCATTTTGTAGGAATGGATAACGGCAAAAGAGTCTGGAACTGCGAGCTTTCTTCTATTGACACTGCGCTTTTTTTGGCCGGAGCTCTTTTTGCCGGAGAGTATTTCGGCCACCAGGTTAAAGAGCTGGCCGATGAAATTTACCGGCGCGTGGACTGGAACTGGATGATGGCAGAGGGAGATACTATGTCTATGGGCTGGACTCCGGAAAAAGGGTTCTTGCCCGAGCGCTGGAATAAGTACGGCGAACAGCTTATCATGTATCTTTTGGCCATAGGCTCTCCTACGCATTCTGTTTCACCGGAAGTCTGGGATAGATTCAGGAGGCCGGTCTGGGAATATGAGGGCTATGTCTCTCTGGCTTCTCCGCCGATGTTTACGCACCAGTACTCTCATATCTGGGTTGATTTTAGGAATAAACAGGATAAATATATTGACTATTTTAGATCTTCTAAAGCTGCTACTCTGGCAAACAGGAAGTTCTGCATAAACAACAGGCACAATTCGCTTTCTTTTAGAGAGCATTCCTGGGGGCTTACGGCTTGTGAATCGCCCGCCGGATACTTTGCTTACGGCGCTCCTCCCGGCTACGGATTCTATGACGGCACAGTTGCGTTTACTGCCGTAGGCGGCTCAATTCCATTTGCTCCTGTAGAGTGCATTGCGGCATTACGCGGGATGTACCAAAACCATAAAAACGCAGTTTGGGGCAAATACGGTTTTTCTGACAGCTTCAACCTAGATAAAAACTGGTACTCTGAATCGGTTATCGGCATAGACCAGGGCCCCATCGTTTTAATGATAGAGAACTACCTCAGCGGTTTTGTCTGGGATTATTTTATGCGTAATGAGCATATTCAAAAAGCAATGGATCTGGTTGGTTTTAAACCCGGCAGCAGCGAAATTCTGCCCGATCCCCAGCCGGTTATTTATGCTCAACATGCTGGCCGGGGAACAGATTCCGTTATTTACCGGCTAGAGCCTCAGCACCACTTGGAATACGGGGCTATTACTAAATTCCCGCAGGATTTAGACTGCTATTTTAGCTTGAGCTGGGACGAGAATAATCTCTATCTATCAATAAAAGTTAGCGATAACGAAGTTGTCGCCCAAGAGGATGTTAAAAATATTTACAAACAAGACAGCGTAGAGCTATATTTTGTTGCCGGAGACGGCCTGCTGTATTGGAATAATAAAAAGCATTTTCAGATCGGATTTGCGCCTTCCAGCAAAGACGGCGAGCCTGTCCATTATGCCTGGTTTCAGGACAAGGTCCTTGAGCAGATCGGTTTTAAATCCAGCATCCTAAAAGAAGGCTATCAGTTTGAGATTACAATTCCTTTTGCGGCAATAGGATTAAATCCGAATCCGGAATCCGAAATAGGTTTTTCGATAGCGGTAAACGATTTTGACAGAGAAGACAATACCCCGAACTGCAAATTTAATCTCTATCTTGTGCCTCAGTATGACGGCGGCGCCCAAAGCGGTTTTGAATTGGCCAGGCTCAAGTTGATTAAAGACTAAAAACCCAACAATTTTTCGAATATTTAAAGAATTGACGGTTTATAATTTTGCAGATATTATCTCGTTATATAGACTGTAAAGTTTCGGCTAGTTTTATTGGCCGTTAAGATTACAACCCATGCTTTAAAGAACCGCAGCATCCTATTGTGCATCCCTTTATCGGTCTTCGGTAACGGCCAAGAATAAAAACCTTATAATAAAGGGAGGTGGAGTATGAGGCTCGGTTGTTTTGTTGTTTTAATGCTGTTGGCCCGCCAGGCAAGCGCAGATTTTATCAGATCAGAAGGTTTTCAATCAGCGGATTGTGATTTTGTAGTTGCGCATCCTTTTGACAGCGATGTTTTATACGCGGCATCGGGAAACTCTATTTACAAAAAAGATTCCTCCGGCTGGAGGGCGTTCTACGGATTTAAAGACGGCAGCGTAAACCAGATATACCTTGACCCCTCAGACCACAGTCTGGTCTATATTGCTGCTGACCCAGGGTTAGCAATTACAGAAGACGGTGAACATTTTGAGACGATATTCAATAGTTCCAGGCAGGGCATCAAGTGCCTCTCTTTGATAAGGCAG
>JAQUNS010000051.1 GCA_028717465.1 Candidatus Omnitrophota bacterium | reverse complement strand
CTTTGGCGCCGTTTGAGCAAGCCGAATTAGGACAAGAGCCACCTTTAGCAGGACAAGAAGGGTTATGCTGTTTTTTATGATCAGTAGCATAAAACCCGCTGCCTTTAAATATTATACCCGAGCCCTTGCCTATAAGCCTTTTTACTTTGCCGCTGCACTCAGGGCATTTGGCCACTGGTTTATCGCTCATAGATTGAAATCTTTCAAACTTAAAACCGCATTTACTGCACTCATATTCATATGTAGGCATAGGCTACCTCCTGTAATCTATAATGAGCTTACCGGACAAATGGTCTATCTCATGCTGCAAAACTCTGGCCAACAGTCCTTTGGCCTTTATTTTAGATAACTTATTATTCTCATTTATACCCTTAACTATGACCTTATAAAAACGCTCTACTTCTACAACTTCATTGGGCAGGCTAAGGCAGCCTTCGGCCATAACAGTGAAACCTTTTTGAGCTATTATCTGAGGATTGACAAGCTTTATTATCCTGTTCTTTCCGTCAGAAGCCACAATCATTTTTTTAAGAATGCCAACCTGTGGTCCAGCAAGTCCTATACCGCCGCTATTTTTCATAGTATAGACCATGTCCTCGAGTAGTTCGGCATCTTCTTTGCTTACCCGCTCTAAGCTAGAACAGTTAGACCTTAAGCTGGGATCAGGGAAAGTTACAATTTTCAAATTTTTCATTTCAATATTTTATCCGTCAAACCGAATATAAGATTTTACATATTTTCCAGAAAAAATCAATCGCATAGCTTTAACCAGAACAAAGATTTTATTTTTGCTAATTCTCTCTGATAAACACCTTTATCTTCCAGTGCCTCTCTGTACGTGTTTGGATTGATACCTATTATACCGGCAAAATCGCAGATCTTTTCCTTATCCTTTATTTCGGCAAGATATTCCAGGCAAGAAGACCCTGCCCACTCTTTAGGGCTTTTAACGATGTTGGCAGTTGCCGGATTAAGATGTACATAATTAATCAGGCATAGAATCTGTTCGTCAGTCTCTATTAAAAATTTTTTTGTTCTTGTCTCAAGCAAGTGGCCTTTTCTTTTATATTTAGCATTAAAATAATGGGTGTAGCTGTTAAAAATTATATTTGTAAATATAGAGATACTGTCTTCTGCCAGCGGTTTTAAGACGAAATGTATATGAGTAGGCATAATGCAATAAGCGATAACCTGAACTATTTTTTCTTTATCCATGAAATTAGAGTAAAAATATTCGCTAAATCCGCGTTTTCTGACCTGCTCTTTTTTTATCAGCTGCGAGTATTTAACCGGACAGTCTTTCATTTGATAATATCGAATCAAATCTTTCATTCTTGTAATATCCCGCGAATCATTGAATATCTTAAAACCTGCGATACTTTTATTAAAAACATAACAGAACTCTCCGGCAGGGAAATTTCTATCCTCCTTTATGCTAATCCCGCTATTGCTGCTCATAATCAATTATTTTATTACTGCGATTTCACTGTGAAAAGTAAAATTTACCTCCCCCGCCCCCGCCCCAAATTTTTCCGCCGACGCCGCGGAATTTAGGTTAAATAGTAAAAAGCTTTGTTTTATAAAGGCATAATACTTTTCCGCCGACGCCGCGGAACTAGGTGAGCTGCGGAAATAGGGGGCGGATTAGGAGGAGGTTACTGAGTTGCGCAGGATGCCTATACCTTCTATCGAGACTTCCACCCTATCGCCTATGCTCATGCTGCCTACACCGGGCGGGGTCCCGGTCGATACCACATCACCGGGATAGAGAGTCATGATTTTAGATATAAACGCGATAAGTTCAGGAACTGAAAATATGAAATTGGCCGTCGAGGAGCTCTGCTTTAATTTGCCGTTTAAGAAGCTCTCTATTTTTAAATTCTCTACAGGGAGCTCTGTCTCTATCCAGGGGCCGATGGGTGAAAAAGTATCAAACGACTTTGCCCGTGTCCACTGGATATCTTTTTTCTGGAGATCGCGCGCGGTTACATCGTTAAGGCAGGTGTAACCTAATATATAATCAAAAACATGCTCCCGGGGAACTTTTTTGCAGGTTTTTTTTATGACAAGCGCAAGTTCGGCTTCATAGTCCAGCCTGGTTACTGAATCAGGATAGACGATATTTTCATTATCCCCAATTACAGAGCTGGGCGGCTTTAAAAAAATAACCGGCTCTTGGGGTATCTCCATATTAAGCTCTTTAGCATGGTCTAGATAGTTGAGGCCGGCTAAAACTATTTTGCCGGGCTCAACAGGAGAGAGCACTTTAACCTGGTCTAAAGATATATCTTTAGCAAACTTCAGATTTTGATAGGGATCACTTTCCAGTAGTTTTAATATTTTTCCGGATAAGGCTGCCCATTCCGGCTTGCCTTGATATAAAACCCTGAGTATCTTCATGAAATTTTAAATTGAAAGCAAACCTGAAAAACCCATAAAAGATAGCGCAAGCAATCCCGCTATGATAAGAGCAATACCGGCTCCTTTTAAAGCCTCAGGCAGATCTGCAATATCGAGATCCTCTCTTATGCCGGCCATAATCAGTAAAGCCATGGTAAAACCAAGGCCGGCTCCTAAAGCAAAAATAATGCTCTGGATAAAATTATAATTTTTAAGAACCATAAAAAGAGCAAGCCCCAATATAGCGCAGTTTGTCGTAATGAGAGGAAGGTATATCCCTAAAGCCTGATAGAGCGCAGGCGATGTTTTTTTTACAAACATCTCAACCATCTGGACTAAAGATGCTATAACAAGTATGAATATCACGTACTGCAGATAGGCCATTTCAAAAGGCAGAAGCAATTTATGGTATAAAAGCCAGGTTGTAACAGAGGTAAGGACCATGACAAAAGTAACCGCACAACCCATGCCGATAGCCGAACTAAGCTTTCTGGAGACCCCTAAAAAAGGGCAGATCCCTAAAAAATAACTGAGCACGAAATTGTTGACAACAGCAGCCGAGATAAAAATAAATAATAATTTCATTTTTTCTTATTCACAAAAAAATTCATAAATCCGACCATCATCCCGAGCCCTAAAAAAGCACCTGCGGGAAGTATCATAATAAGCATGGGCTGATAGGATTGCGGTAGCACTGCGATATTAAAAATAGTGCCGCTGCCTAGGATTTCCCTGAAACTTCCTAAAATTAAAAGAGCAAATGTAAACCCCATCCCCATGCCAAAAGAGTCCAGAATAGTTTTAAAAATACTGCTTTTAGAAGCAAAAGCTTCGCAGCGTCCCAGTATTATACAGTTGACGACAATGAGCGGAACGTAAGGGCCTAAAGATTTGCTTATCTGGGGGAACCAGGCTTTCAGAAAAAGATCGGCAATAGTCACAAAAGTAGCAATTATCACAGTAAACGCCGCAATCCTGACCTGGCTAGGAACCAATCTTTTTATAACAGATACTATAAAAGTAGATGATAGCAAAACAAATATTACGGCTAAACCCATAGTCAAAGCATTGACGGCAGATGTTGTTACCGCCAAAGCCGGGCATAATCCTAAAAGCTGGACCAAAACAGGGTTCTGTTGAAGAAAGCCTTTTTTAAATTCAAAGAAATTTTTATCCATATTACTTTAACTCCGGAACAACATCGCTTAAAGCCCTATTTACAATAGAAGAAACACTGGCAGAGGAGATCGTAGCGCCGGTAATAGCCTGGACACTATTATCGGATAAAGAGCCTTGAGATTTAAAACAGCTTATTTTAGCGGAAGTTTTAAGGCCTTTAAACCGGTCTGTAAAAAAACTGTCCGCTATTTTGGCGCCCAGGCCGGGAGTTTCGACATTCTCTATGATCCTTATTCCGGTGATAACCTCAAGATTGTAATTTAAGGCTATTAGCAGTTTTATTTCGCCCTGATAACCGCTGCCGGATGCCGCTAAGACATAGCCAAGCTGCTTTGAAAATCCGTCAAAAACAGAAAATACCTGATAAGACTTAATATCTTGAACTGCAAAACTGTTAAATCCTGGCATTAGATCCGATATTGCACGCTCTATCTCTTTTTTCTGGTTTTCTTTAATCTTAAAGTCGGACTTTGCGCTAACAAAAGCAAGCAGAAATCCGGACAGAGAAGCTACGGCCGCTAAAACAATATTCATTTTGAGCAAGACTCTCATCTGCCAAATCTCCGGGGAAGAGTCAATCTGTTTATTAAGGGGGAAAAAGAGTTCATAATTAAAATCGAGTACATCATTCCTTCCGGAAGCCCGGAGAAACTCCTGATGATAAAGACTATCAGGCCTATGCCTATTCCAAAAACACACCTGCCCTTTTTTGTTACAGGGCTGGTAACCGGATCAGTAGCCATAAACAGGGCTCCTATCAAAAAACCGCCGGATAAGATCCCGAATAACGGGCTGTAAAATTTTACCGGATTTATCAACCAGAACACTCCCTGCAAAAAACCATAGCTCAATATTATATAAAGAGGCACCCTAATCTTAATTACTCCGGCAATTAAAAGGTAGGCCGCTCCCAGTATAAGCGCAAAAGCGCAGGTCTCGCCTAAAGAGCCGGAGATGCTACCCCAAAAAAGATCCCTTATAGGAGTAATCGCAGCGCTAAACTTAGCCAGGCCTAAAGGCGTAGCAGAAGTTACAGCATCGCAGGCACTGTTATAGACAGGCGGATAAGCAGTCATTGCAACAGGGTATGCGGCAACAAGAAAAGCTCTGCCCACCAAAGCAGGGTTAAATATATTAAAGCCCAGCCCTCCAAAAACATGCTTACCGAAAACAACAGCAAAAATACCGCCCAGAGCAACCATCCAGGAAGGCAATCCAGCCGGCAATATAAGAGCATAGAGCAGCGCTGTAACAACGCAGGAGCCGTCTAATAAATCAGGTGCTCTTTTGCGGAGTTTTAAAAAAATAAACTCTGTCAATAAACATGCCGCTATTGCTATTAATACAACACGTACAGAGTTAAGCCCGAAGAAATAGACGCTGACAGAGAGCGCCGGAATAAGGGCTATAACCACATTCCACATATTGTAGCGCAAACCGATAGAGGCATTTATGTGGGGAGAACCGGATATGATAAGCTTTGATTTTTCCATTCTATTTTTTGTTTTTCAGATAATTTTTGCCCAGCTTAATAAAATCCACAAGCGGTATCCTGGAAGGACAGAGATACTGGCAGCACCCGCATTCAATACAGTCTGTAATATTATACTCCTGCAGCAAATCCATTTTTTTGTGTTTTACAAAATGGGCTATCTTGACCGGCAGAAGGTTCATCGGGCAGGAGTCAACACACCTGGCACACTTTATGCAAGAATACTCTTTATGCTCTTTTGTGAAATCTTTTGATAAAAACAGTATTCCGGACGTCCCTTTAATAACCGGGGTATCCAGCGAGCTTTGAGCAATACCCATCATAGGGCCTCCGAAAATAATTTTTCCGGGTTCTTTTTTAAAACCGCCTGCAGCCTCTGCTATGTCCGAAACAAGAGCTCCTATTCTTAAAAGGTATACACCTGGATTTTTAAGGCAGTCCCCGGCGAGAGTAACATACCTTTCTATTAAAGGCTTTTCTTTATAAACAGCTTCGTATATCGCAAAACAGGTTGCGACATTCTGGACTAATGCCCCGACATCATAAGGAAGCCCGCCCGGCGGAACCTGCCGAGACAGCAGAGAATCAACCAGCTGCTTCTCGGCTCCTTGCGGATATTTAACATCCAGCTTTACCACTTCT
>JAQUNS010000050.1 GCA_028717465.1 Candidatus Omnitrophota bacterium | reverse complement strand
TTCTATAGCCAAAGATATGACCGGATCCGGAAACTGCATACTCTCTAAAAGTATCGGGCTATCTTCGTCGCTAAGAGTATCTCCGGTAGAAGTATTCCTTAGGCCAACAACCGCAACTATGTCGCCAGCCTGTATAGAATCTCTGGGTTCCTTCTTATCGGCATGCATCTGAAGCAGCTTAGTCACTCTCTCTTTCTTTTGTTTATTGACATTGTATGTATAAGTACCGCTCTTGATCTGGCCGGAATATACGCGGACATAATTCAGCTTTCCTACGAAAGGATCGGTTGTAATCTTAAAACACAAACCGGAGAATGGAGCATCTTCTTTGGGCTCTCTAATTTCAGTATTGTTGGTATCAGGATTTATGCCGGATATAGGCGGGACATCCAGCGGCGAAGGAAGATAATCACATACAGCATCTAAGAGAAACTGGATACCCTTATTTTTAAACGAAGAACCGCATAAGACAGGGACTACTTTGCAATTAACGGTCGCTTTTCTTATAACTTTTTTAATGCTCTTGGAGTCTATCTTGTGGCCGTGAATATATTTTTCAAACAGACTATCGTCAAACTCGGCTATCTTTTCTATTAACTTTTCCCTATATTTATCTGCTTTTTCTGAAATCTCCTGCGGTATATCCGAATATTGAAACTTCTGCCCTGTCTCATCGCTATATAGTATAGCCTTCATCTCTACGATATCGACCATCCCCCTAAAATCAGACTCGCTGCCTATCGGCACATGAAGAACAAGAGGGTTTGCCGCCAATTTTTCTTTCATGTCCTTTAAGCAGCCATAGAAATCAGACCCGACCCTATCCATTTTATTGACATAGGCAATCCTGGGTACTTTATATTTTTCGGCCTGACGCCAAACAGTCTCAGACTGCGCCTCTACGCCTTCCACGGCACAGAATATTACAACAGCAGAATCCAAAACTTTTAGAGACCTTTCAACCTCTGCCGTAAAATCCACATGGCCGGGAGTATCTATTATATTAATGCTTTTGTTGTGCCAGGGGATTGTTGTGCAGGCTGCAGTAATAGTAATGCCGCGCTCCTTCTCCTGCTTCATCCAGTCCATGACGGTAGTGCCTTCATGAACTTCGCCCATCTTATAAGATTTGCCGGAATAATAAAGCATGCGCTCGGTAGTAGTAGTCTTACCGGCATCGATGTGGGCGATAATCCCGATATTTCTAACTTTTTTTATGTCGGATTCCATTTGTCTTTCTTTAATTACATTAAATATGCCGTCTGTAAATAAATCTACCATCTATAATGCGCAAAAGCCCTATTGGCCTCTGCCATCTTATGAGTATCCTCTCTCTTTTTAGCAGCAGCTCCTTCACCTCTATAGGCATCCATCAGCTCCTGAGCAAGCTTATCTTCCATAGATTTACCTTTTTTAGACCTCACAGACTCTCTTATCCAGCGCATTGCTAAAGAAAGGGCTCTATTTTGAGGCACCTCAACCGGAACCTGGAAAGTAGCCCCGCCTACACGCCTGGGCCTTACTTCGACTTTTGGTTTCACATTTTCTACAGCCTTTTTTACAACCTCTAAAACATCCTGGTTGGTATTTTTATTCAACTTTTTTTTGATTATCTCAAAAGCGCCATAAATTATCTTCTCAGAAGCAAATTTCTTGCCGTCCCATGTTATCATATTAATCATTTTCTGCACTAAAGCGCTGTCATAAATCGGATCAGCGGCTGTTTTTCTCTTTTCGGATCTTCTCCTTCTCATATTATCAATTACCTCCGTTAAATCTTAATTTACCAAACATCTGAGATAAAGATTTCATTTCTTAGGCCTCTTTGTTCCATACTTAGAACGGGATTTCATTCTATTCTCGACTCCGCCGGCATCAAGAGTGCCTCTTACAATATGGTACCTGACACCAGGAAGATCCTTTACTCTGCCGCCTCTGACCAGCACAATGGAATGCTCCTGCAAGTTATGGCCCTCTCCAGGTATATACGATGTGACTTCTATGCCTGTAGTAAGCCTGACCCTGGCAACTTTTCTCAAAGCAGAGTTCGGCTTTTTGGGAGTCATAGTCCTTACTTGAATACATACGCCGCGTCTCTGAGGGCAGCTTTTTAATGCCGGAGATTTAGTCTTTTTGCGTTTCTTCTGCCTGCCCAATCTTATCAACTGTTGAATTGTAGGCATGTTTAGCTCTCCTTGTCCTTTTTTACCAGATCTATATCTCTGTGAATTTTATAACCTGTGCCGGCCGGTATCAAATGTCCGACAATAACATTCTCCTTTAAGCCTTTAAGAGGATCGGATCTGCCGGCAGTAGCAGCATCGGTAAGCACCCTGGTTGTCTCCTGGAAACTGGCTGAAGATATCCAACTCTCTGTGGTCAGAGAAGCTTTTGTAATACCCTGCAAGATCAATTTTCCTTTGGCAGCTTTACCGCCTTTTTTAATGACTCTCTCGTTCTCTTCTCTGAATATAAATTTATCAACCTCCTGGCCATACAGAAATTCGGTATCGCCCGGATCCTCTATTCTTACTTTTCTTACCATCTGTTTTATTATAATCTCAATATGTTTGTCGTTTATCTTGACACCCTGCAAACGGTATACTTCCTGAACTTCATTGATTAAATATTCCTGAAGCTTCTTCTCTCCGCAAACATTTAAAATATCCTGCAATACCATCGGGCCGTCAGTAAGATCTGTTCCGGCTTCGACGTGATCTCCCCGGTAAACATTCAAGTGTTTACCGTGCGGGATATTGTATTCTTTAGTCATACCGGTCTCGCTTTTGACTATAATCTTCCTTTGGCCTTTCTTGAAAGGACCGAATTCCACTATTCCGTCAATCTCAGATACTATAGCCGGATTCTTTGGTTTTCTGGCTTCAAACAGCTCAGCAACTCTAGGCAAACCTCCAGTGATATCGCGAGTCTTAATAAGCTTACGCGCTGTCTTGGCAAGAGTATCTCCGGATGAGACCTTCTGTCCGTCTTTAGAGAGAACAATTGCCCCCGGAGGCAGCGGATAAAACCCCAGAACTTCTGTTTCGTCTTCGTTAAGCACAAGAATCTGAGGATGATAGTCTCCTTTATATTCTATAACTACAAGCCTGGTATGCCCGCTTACCTCGTCATATTCCTCTTTTACAGTATGCTCTAATTCGATATCTTCGTATTTTACAACACCGGATATCTCTGTAAGAATCGGGGAAGTATAGGGGTCCCATTCAGCAAAAATTTCTCCTTTTTTAACCACAGAACCGTCTTTAAACTTCAAAACCGAACCCTGAGGCAGGGCAAATCTCTCCAGCTCTCTTTCGGTTTCGTCATTTATACTTACCTGTCCGTTTCTGTTCAATACTACAAACAGGTTGTCTTTTTCAGCAAATTTAAGGTTGTGGTATTTGATGTAACCGTCATACCTTGATGCAACATGAGACTGCTCAATTATTCTGGTAGCAGTTCCTCCTATGTGGAATGTTCTCATGGTAAGCTGAGTACCCGGTTCTCCGATAGACTGAGCCGCTACAATACCCACAGCCTCGCCCATCTCTGCCATCTGGCCTGTGGCAAGATTTAAACCGTAGCATAGCCTGCAGACACCATTCTTAGTCTCGCAAGTCAAAGTACTTCTAATCTTTATTTTCTCGATACCCAGCTCTTCCATCTTAACTGCTTTAAGTTCATCTATTAACTCTCCGGACTTAACGATTACCTGATCGGTTACAATATCAACTATATTATCGCAAGCGATTCGGCCTATAACTCTCTCCCTTAGAGGAACAACGACTTCATCGCCTTCGATAATAGCAGATACGAATATCCCATTTACGGTTTTACAGTCTTCTTCACTTATCAATACATCCTGAGCAACATCCACAAGCCTTCTGGTCAGGTATCCGGCATCGGCTGTCTTTAATGCAGTATCAGCAAGCCCTTTCCTGGCACCGTGAGTAGATATGAAGTACTCTAAAACCGAAAGGCCTTCCCTGAAATTGGCTATAATAGGATGTTCGATTATCTCTCCTGAGGGTTTAGCCATCAAACCTCTCATGCCGCAAAGCTGCCTTATCTGCTGGCGAGAACCTCTGGCACCGGAATCCGCCATCATAAATGGAGGGTTAAATTCAGCCATCTCTTTGAATGTTTCATCTTCTATGCTATCTGTTGCATGGGTCCAAATATCTATGACTTTATTGTAACGCTCACCATCGGTGATAAAACCTTTCTTGTATTCATTCTCAACTTTTAAAACTTCAGACCTGGCTTTGGCAACAACTTCCCCTTTTAAGTTAGGAATCTTCAAGTCGTCTACGGCCATAGAGATCCCGGCTTTGGTTGCGTATTCAAAGCCCATGAGTTTCATGTCATCCTGAAGTTTAACCGCCGCATGGTGCCCACATATTTTATGGGCATCTTTAATAATTTCAGATATCTTGCCTTTATTCAAAAGAGCGTTTATAAACGGCATATCTTTAGGCAAAATGCTGTTGAACAATGCCCTGCCTACAGTCGTGTCAAAAACTGTCCCGCCCTGAATAAGTTTTATTTTGGCATGTAAGGCAACCTCACCGTCGTTATAAGCGTAAATAATATCTTCAATGCTATTAAATTTATTGCCTTCTCCTCTTACTCCGTTCTTGGTCTTAGTCATATAGTACAGGCCTAAAACAACATCCTGGGTCGGAGCTACTAACGGCCCGCCATTGGAAGGAGAGAAAAGATTATTAGATGCCAGCATCAAAAGGCGTGACTCCATCTGAGCCTCTATTGAAAGAGGAACATGGACAGCCATCTGGTCTCCGTCAAAATCAGCGTTAAAAGGCGTACAGACCAAAGGATGTATTTGGATAGCCTTGCCTTCCACTAACTTGGGTTGAAATGCCTGTATGCCGAGCCTGTGCAATGTAGGAGCTCTGTTTAAAAGCACAGGGTGATCCCTTATGACTTCTTCCAGTATCTCCCAGACCTCTTCGGTTGCCTTTTCAATAATCTTGCGGGCGCTTTTAATAGTATGGACATGGCCTCGCTCTCTTAGTTTTCTTAATATAAAAGGCTCAAATAATTCCAGAGCCATTATTTTAGGCAGTCCGCACTCATATATCTTTAATTCAGGACCTACAACAATAACGCTTCTGCCGGAATAATCCACCCTCTTGCCTAAAAGATTCTGGCGAAATCTGCCTTGCTTGCCTTTAAGCATATCAGAGATGGATTTCAACGGCCTGTTGCCATGCCCCATAACAGCCCTGCCATGCCTGCCGTTTTCAAATAAAGCATCGACAGACTCCTGAAGCATCCTTTTTTCGTTTCTGACTATAATCTCCGGAGCCTTCAACTCGATAAGTTTTTTCAGCCGGTTATTTCTATTTATAACCCTGCGGTAAAGATCATTTAAATCGCTGGTAGCAAATCTCCCGCCGTCTAAAGGAACTAGCGGCCTTAAATCGGGCGGAATCACCGGCAAAAGATCCAGTATCATCCACTCCGGGCTATTGCCGGAACGCTTCATCTCTTCAACGACCCTGAGCCGCTTGGTCTGTTTTTTAGAGATTTTTTCTACCGGCACTCCGGCTAGTTTTTTCTTTATATCTTTAGAAATTTTTGTCAGTTCTAATTCTTTAACAAGCTCCTTGATTGCTTCGGCACCAGTGCCTGCTTTAAATTTATTTCCGTATTTAGCGCGCAGTTCCTGATATTTAGCTTCAGTAAGCAGGTCCTTTTTCTTGAGGG
>JAQUNS010000049.1 GCA_028717465.1 Candidatus Omnitrophota bacterium | reverse complement strand
GGCTATTTAACATACATTTACTACCCTCAGCGAATAGGCCATGCCTGCAAGCGGGCATTTTATTTTCTTATGAAACGGAGCACGCTTAAAGTCAGCATTTTTACGTTCTCACGTTCTCACGTTTTAACGTTCCCACGTTCTTACGTTTTTACGTTTCGCTTTTTCATTATATCACGCAATAACCATATCATAAGCCCCAAAATAATGTAAATAGCCGCTATCATCCAGTTGTAAGCATAAGAGACATCCAGGCTGGCTAAGCTGCTGCTTGAGGTGGTATCTATAGATCTAAAAAGCAGGTACAAAAACGGACGTCCGGCTATAGCAAAAAAATTAGCCGCGCTCATACTTATAAAAGACGCCATCAGTGAACTGAAAGCAAATATTAAACAGAAAGAAAATACAGGCACAAGCGCAATATTAGAGAGCAAGCTCAATAAGTAGATTTTATGCCAATAAAAAATTATTATCGGGGCCGTAAATAGCCAGGCTCCGAAACTAACTTTGACATAATCAATAAGCCTGCTCTTCCAAGTACCTCCGGCCACCGGAAAAATATAAAACATAGCCAGTATCCCTGCCATGGCAGAAAAAGAGAGCTGAAAACTTACGGATCTTATTGCGCCGGGATCGGATATTAATATCAAAAAAGCCGCAAAAATAAGCACGTTAAAGCTGTTCGGCCTAACATAGAACAGCCAGAAATAGATATAACAGGCAGCCATAATAGAAGCTCTGGTTACAGGGGGATTGGAACCCGCAATAAGCATATAACAGAGAATAACCGCAACTGTTAAAATGCTCCTGAAGCGCTCAGGTATGCCTAAGCTCTTAAAAAGAAAAATAAAAAACAATATAACCAGCCCGACATGGAGCCCGCTTATGGCCAAAATATGAGCCAGGCCTGAATTTCTGAACTTTGAGCCGGCCTGTTTAAAGTCTTCTGAATATTCGGCCGTTATCGTTGCTTTAAAAAAATCGGCATACTCTATCGGGTATAACTGCTCTATAACGGATACGATATGATGTTTTACCCTGTAAATATAACGCTTAAAAGAAAAATCATTTTTTAAAATCTCATAATTGCGCGCTTTAAAGAAGGCGCCTTTACGGGATTTTTTAAAATCGCCCTCTAAAACAATGCGGTCCCCGGGCTCAATAATCCGGGTTCTTGGATGATATATTTCCAAAGAGATACCGGAATTAATCTCCAGATTTTCTACATTTTCAAGGGCCAGGATAAAATTAATGCTGTCATCTTTTGCTTTGGGCACCGATACAACCTGCCCAGAGACAGTAGTATTTTTAAATCGGGCTAATTCCGAAAGCACCCTTAAATGAGACCTATCCAGCTCCATGCTCAGATAGCCGGCGGCTAAAAAAGACATTGCTATAAAAAGATAAGACAGGTTCTTTCTAAAATAAACAGCGCTGGCAAGAAACAGAACCGGCATAGAAATAAAAATAATACCTATACTTATTTCAGATATCTGGTTCAATAAAACGCCGGCCAGATAAGCCAGGAATACTACCAGCAGATTCCAGGAGAAAGGAGCATGCATTAAAATATGTTTCCACGTATTCACGTGTTAACGTTTCAACGTGTTTACCCGGAATTAAATATTTACCTACATGTTATAGTTTAAAATACGGTTTTAGTTTTTCCAGCTTATTCTTCCCTATCCCCTTTACTTTAACAAGCTCGTCGATACTTCTAAAGCCGTTATTTTCATAACGGTACTGTATTATGCGTTCAGCATACACCGGGCCTATGCCGGGCACTTCGATAAGATCGGCATATGAAGCGCTATTTAAGTCCAAAGGAAAAACGATGCTGGATTGATATTTTTGGCTAACCAAGCGATATCTGAGCCTCTCAACCCCTGTAATCCTGGCGGAGAGATAGAGCAAAAAAGAGAATACCAGAAAAACAACGACGCGTTTCTCCTGGCTGGTTAAATGAAATTTAGATTTTAATTTAAAATCCAATTTCGAAAAGTTAAACTACAATATTAATTATTCTGTTCTGAACAACTATAATTTTTTTTACGGCACTTCCTTTAAGCTTATCTATAACGTCACTGTTGCTCAAAACGATGTTTTTTATGGTTTGCTCGTCTGCTCCGGAAAAAACCTTGACCTTGGACTTTAATCTGCCGTTTATCTGTACAGGCAGTTCTATTTCATCCTGAATAAGTGATTCTTCTGAGTAGCCGGGCCAGCTTTGAGCAGAGAGAATCGGTGTTTTTTGGCCCATTCTCAGATATAATTCATCGGCTATGTGCGGAGCAAACGGAGATATCAGGACAATAAGTTTTTTGATAATCTCATCCAGCAAATCTTTGCTGATGCACGTATCTGCGATATCCGACTGAATAGTGTTGAGCAGCTCCATGATAAAACTTATTGCCGTATTAAACTTAAAACCGCCTTCCATATCTTCGGTTATCTTTTTTATGGTCAGATTCAAAGTTCTTGTTAAATTTTTCTCCCTGCTTTTGTCTATTGTTCCGGGGCAGTATCCGTCAACGCTGCAGGATAGCCGCCAGAACCTGTTCAAGAAACGGTATGCCCCTTCGACCCCTCTGTCAGACCATTCGGCGTCTTTCTCCGGAGGACCGATAAAAAGAATATAAAGCCTCATGGTATCAACACCGTACTTTTCTATTAATCTATCCGGAGCAACAACGTTGCCTTTGGATTTTGACATTTTAGCCCCGTCTTTGACAATCATGCCTTGCGTGAAAAGCCTCTTAAACGGCTCTTTAAAATTAAGCAGCCCTAAATCATAAAGCACTTTATTGATGAACCTGGCATATATAAGATGCATAGTAGCATGCTCAATACCGCCTATGTACTGATCAACCGGAAGCCAGCGGTTTACCAATCCGGTATCAAACGCCTTTTTATCGTCATCGGGCGTTAAGTAGCGCAGAAAATACCAGGAAGAATCAACAAACGTATCCATAGTATCTACTTCTCTTTTTGCCTCGCCGCCGCACTTGGGGCAAACTGTATTTACAAATTCTGGACAGAGTTTCAAAGGAGACTCTCCAGTCGGCTTAAACTCTACATTATCGGGCAGAAGAACCGGCAAATCTGACTCCGGAACTTCGACTGTACCGCATTTCTGGCAGTATATTATCGGAATCGGCGCACCCCAGTAACGCTGGCGGGATATCAGCCAGTCTCTGAGCTTATACTGCACCTGGCGCTTGCCGATATTATTTCTCTCCATATACTCTGCTATCTTTGTTTTGGCTTGCTCTGAAGACAGCCCGCAAAAATCTCCGGAATTTACAAGAATACCTTCATCTTCATAAGCAGCGGCCATTTTTTCTATCTCGATAGGCTCTTTAGGATTGTCTATGACCAGACGTATGGGCAGATTATATTTTTTGGCAAACTCAAAATCTCTCCCGTCATGGGCCGGAACAGCCATAACAGCCCCTGAGCCGTAATCCATAAGCACATAGTTGGCGCAGAATACCGGAATTTTCTCTCCTGTCATAGGGTTTAGGGCGTATTTTCCGGTGAATATGCCCTCTTTTTCCATATTTCCGACATCTTTGCTCTTGCGTACTGTTTTTCTTATTCTAAAAACAAAATCAACTATATCTTTGCCTAGCCGGCCTTTATCGATCCAATCCTGGATAAACTGATGCTCCGGAGCAAGCACAACATAACTAGCGCCGAATATAGTATCTACCCTGGTCGTAAAGCAGCTCAACTTCCTGTCCTCTCCGATTATAGGGAAATATATTTCAACACCGTAAGATTTGCCGATCCAGTTTTTTTGCATGGTCTTGACTCTGTCCGGCCACTCTGTCAATTCCTCAAGATCGCCTAAGAGCCTGTCTGCATAACCGGTAATGTTAAAAAACCACTGCTCCATCTCTCTGTCTTCAACCTCTGAATCGCACCTTTCGCAATCTCCGTCTATAACCTGTTCATTGGCCAGCACGGTTTTGCAGGACGGGCAATAATTTACAGATGCCATCTTCTTATAAGCCAGGCCTTTCTGGTGCAGTTTTAAGAATATCCATTGCGTCCATTTGTAATAATCCGGTTTACAAGAAGTAACTTCTCTATCCCAGTCATATCCTATGCCCCAGCTTTTAAGCTGAGCTGTAATCCTTTTAATATTATTTAAAGTCCATTCTTTAGGATGGATCTTGTGTTTTATGGCCTGATTTTCTGCCGGCAGGCCGAAAGCATCCCATCCTATAGGAGAGAGCACGTAAAAACCGCGCATAGTTTTATAGCGCGCCACAACATCTCCTATCACATAGTTTCTGGCGTGGCCGACATGGAGTTCGCTGGAAGGATAGGGAAACATTACAAGGCAGTAATACTTATCTTTGGTTTTATCTAAAGCATCCACGCTGAATACAGCCTTATCCTGCCAAGTTTTCTGCCATTTAGATTCGAATTTTTCAGGTTTATATTGCTGCACACACCCTCCGGGAAATGATTACCCCGCCTAAGATTTGGTTACGGTTATCGGTCACGAAGCCAGTTTCGTTTAAAAAGGTTGCGGTTTTGGGCCTTTTACTATTCACCGTTCACCATTCGCTTTTCACTGCTCACTGTTCGCTGTTCCCTGTTTACTTTATCAAGCATTCTACCCTATTTAAGTTTTTGATGTCATCTCTTTCTTTATCTTTAGGAGTTTCAAGTATCAAAGGCAGGCCCTTCAGCTTGGGGTGGTTTATAAAATTAGCGATACCTTTGTTCTTGATAAAACCATGCCCTATATGCTGATGGCGGTCCCGCCTGCTGCGGCACTGATAAAGAGAATCATTGATGTGGAGCAGTTTTATTTTATCGGTGCCTAATATGTCATCGAAATATTTTAAAAAAATATCCAGCTCCTTATGGCAGAGCGGATTGACTCCGGCCGCGCAGAGATGAGCGCTGTCAAGGCAAATGCCCAGCCTGCTGCCGAAACCTTTTAAAGCAGCACCAATATCTTGTACGTTAGAACCGATCTTGTTGCCCTCACCGGCAGTATTTTCCATCAGCACAACCGGATAGAATTTTTCAATCAATATTTCGGCTAATGAGCCTCTTGTGATCTCTATGCCTTTATCCCTGTCCGGATTGGAACCGAAATGCAGGACATAAAAATCGGCCTTTATCTGGCTGGAAAGCCTTAAGTCTTCCTGGATCGCTTTAATGGACTGCTTTCTTATCCCGGCATCGGAAGAAGCGGTATTCAAAAGGTAACTGCCGTGGACTACAAGCGGCCGGATATCTAAAAGCTCGCGCTCCCTGATAAAAGAATCTGCTTCTTTGGCATCTATCTTTTTACCGGCATAACCTCTGGGGTTGCGCACAAATATCTGCATAGCCGTGCATTTCAAGCTCCGGGCTTCTCTTAATGCGTTCAGCAAGCCTTTGCTTATCGAAATATGAACACCTATCCTAAGCATGTTTATTTTAGATTTTAAAACGGAATTAATAGGCTGTTACTTTCAACACCTTCTGGGCCAATATCGAATCTACTATGCTCTTCAAATTGCTTACGTTTTCATATTTCTGCTCTAAGCCCAGAGAAATCCTATTCATCTTAGGCGGCCTTCTGGTGTAATCTTTGTATACAACGTCTCCGATTCTTATTCTAAGGTCATCTACCGATAAGCCGGCACTCTGCCGGCCGTAGCTGTTTTTAGAGCCGGATTTATTCCGGATCTCGACTATATTGG
>JAQUNS010000048.1 GCA_028717465.1 Candidatus Omnitrophota bacterium | reverse complement strand
GAGCCGTTCTCTCCAAAAATAGGCTTGGGCATAAAAGTGGCATAGACTCCATACTTGCTGGCAATCTCTTTTACAACGATACGGTAAGTTATTACATTATCGGCCATCTCTAAGGCATCTTTATAACGCAGATCAACCTCATGCTGGGAAGGGGCCACTTCGTGATGGGAGTATTCTACATCTATGCCCATTTTTACAAGGGTCATAACCGTCTCTCTTCTCAAGTCGCTGGCAACATCCAGAGTAGTAAGGTCAAAATATCCGCCTTTATCCAGAACATCTGTAGAGGTATCGGTTTTGAAATAAAAAAATTCCAGTTCCGGGCCCAGATAAAAATGGTCAAAGCCCATCTTCCCGGCGCGCTCCAAAGCCTTTTTCAAAATATAGCGAGGATCGCCTTCGTAAGGAGTCTTGTCAGGGTTTAACACGTTGCAGATCATCCTGGCAACCGATTTTTCTGCCGGCCGCCAAGGTAAAACGGCAAACGTATCCGGGTCGGGCATCGCAATCATATCAGACTCTTCTATCCTCTGATAACCGGTGATTGAGGAGCCGTCAAAACCCATGCCGTTTTCCAGGGCGCCTTCCAGCTCTTTGTTTGTAATTGCAAAACTTTTGACCTGGCCTAAGATATCGGTAAACCACAGCCTGATAAATTTAACATCGTTCTCTTTTACTAACTTCACAATCTCCTGCTTTGTTCTTTTTGCCATATTCAGCCTCCTTTTAAAATAAAAGGTGTTTTAAGCCGCCCGGCTTAAAACACCTTTGTTTTAGCTGTTTCTGCACACCCTTTGTGCAATCTAAGCACTCTAAATATATAAGTAAAAAAGCAGCGGTTTTGGTAACCTGTTTTTTAGCCTATAGCGTTATTGCCGCGCTCGCCGGTCCTTATCCTTATACACCCCGGCAGATCCAGGATAAAAATCTTACCGTCTCCGATCTTGCCGGTTTTGGCCCCTTTTATGATAGCATCTACAGTCGGCTCCACAAAATCTTCATTAACCGCTATTTCAAGCCTGATCTTTTTAAGCAGGTTAACCTCCTGCATAACTCCTCTGTAAGTTTCAGTGTAGCCTTTCTGCTGTCCGCAGCCTAAGGCATTGGTAACGGTCATCTTGTAAACTTCAGAATCATATAAAGCTTTCTTTACATCCGGCAGTTTATGGGGCTGGATCATGGCTATTATAAGTTTCATAAAACACCTCCTTGTTATTGCGTAGTAAATATCTGGAATCCGGCATAAGACTCCATACCGTGCTCGCCGATATCCAAACCTTTCAACTCTTCTTCTCTTGAGACCCTGAGGCCTATAGTAATATCAATAATTTTAAATACTATTCCCATGGCGATTAGAATAAATACAACTACGCTAAAACACCCCAGCGCTTGTATGCCCAGCTGTTTAAAGCCCCCGCCGTAAAATAAGCCGTCATGGTTTAAGCCTAAAACAGCTCTGCCGAATAACCCTATAGAGAGCGTACCCCAGATGCCGTTCAATCCGTGCACGGCAACAGCTCCTACCGGATCATCGACTCTAATTTTATCCAGAAACACAACACCTATAACCACGATAACACCGGCAACAGCTCCTATAACTATAGCCGCCCAGGGCTGGATAAAAGCGCAGGGTGCCGTAACCGCCACCAAGCCTGCCAGAGCACCGTTCATAGCCATAGAGAGATCGGGCTTGCCGAACATCTTCCAAACCGTAAACATAGCCAAGACTCCTCCTGCTGCCGCAGAAAGGTTTGTATTAATAGCAACTCTGGCTATAAGAGAGCCGTCTCCGACCGAGAGAGTAGAACCGGGATTGAATCCAAACCATCCAAACCAGAGAATAAATACTCCTAAAGAGGCTAAAGGTATGTTGTGCCCGGCAATTGCATTTGCCGAGCCGTCCGGATTATATTTGCCTATCCTGGGCTTGAGCATTATTGTCCCGATCAATGCCGCAAAACCTCCGACAGCATGGACAACTGTCGAGCCGGCAAAATCTGCAAAACCTATCCTAGCCAGCCAGCCTCCGCCCCAGATCCAGTGGCCGATGACCGGATATATGAGAGCAGATATAATAAATGAATAGATGAGATAGGCTTTAAATTTCATTCTCTCGGCCATTCCTCCCGCAACGATAGTCGCTGCCGCCCCGCAGAACGCAGCCTGAAAAAGCCAGAATGCAAATAAAGGAACACCGGAGCCGGACCGGGCATCTTTAAGAAAGAAGCCTCCCCAGCCGATAAAGCCGTTGCCGGGGCCAAACATAATGGCATACCCAAACATAAAAAATCCCAAAGACGCCATGCAAAAATCCAAAAAATTTTTCGTCAGTATATTGCAGGTATTTTTAGAACGTATAAACCCTGCTTCTACCATGCCGAAACCGGCCTGCATAAAAAACACTAAAAATGCGGCTATTAAAACCCAGAGCGTATCAACGCCGACTGCTGCTGCATAGCCAATATCCATATTAAACCTCCTCTGTTTAAAGATTGAAAACTAAAGCAATTCCGCCAAAAATCTCACCTCTCTGATTGCCGTCATCGGAGGCTCTTAAATCTCCTAAAGGCAGGGAACAACCAAGAGATGGCGAGAGAGAAATCTTATCTGAAACTTTGAAAGTTAACCCGATATTTAAGCCTGCATCAAAACCATCTCCGGCTATAAAAAGCCTGCGGTTATAGCCTAAATGTCCGGATAAGTCTAATGTTAAAGGGCTGTTGCCTATCTCTACAGAGTGGCCAAGCTCTGCCGCAAAATAATTGCCCCTGCCGCCGCCTTTACTTTCGCTTTCAAAATCATGAAACCAGGTAAGAGACGGTCTCAATAAAATATCCCATCCGATTCCGATGAAAAACTCCTGGCTGTTTGTGCCGGCCGGAGGAAAGTCGTAATAGGTATAACCGAAAAGCAGGGCTATATTTAAATCGAACCTGTCTTTTAAACCGTAACTGTAGCTGATAGAGTAATCGACTTCGTCTGAATTAAAAGAGTCCCGGCTTCTTAAATCGCAGTTTGACCACAGGCTTAAATTAAACCCGCTTTTTTCGATATATAAACCGGACTGTAATACTAAATCACTGTCCAGCTTAAACCCGCGCCAGATGTATTTGGAATATACAGCGCTGTCAAAAGAGATATCAAGGCCATCCTGATCTGAGGCCAAAGCAAAATATACCGGCATAGCGCAATAAAATATAATCAAAACGAAATTCTTCTTTAGGGCTGGCATGTAAACCTCCTCTAAAAGTAAAAAGGCGTTTCATTCTAAACGCCTTTGGTTTTACACAACAATGTGCCTGTTTGACTCTATATATTTAAAAAGTAAAAAAACTCAGACTTTGGTAACCCTTCTCTTCCATTTTTTAATCATATTTTTTTTGTGTTTTAACACCATGACATGGGATATCCCAAGCTCTTTTGCTGCCTCCCGCACCGTAAAACCTCTAAGCAGATAAGAGAGTACTGACCTCTCTTTCTCCGTCAAGCCTATCTTCATTATCTCGTCAATCGTAACTCTGTTTTCCGAACCTATCCTGAAATCTGATTTTTTATCTTCTAAGATATCGCCCAGTGTCAAATTTTCACCGCATATCGTGCTATCCAAACTAAATAATACCGCCTTGGGCCGGCCCTTTCTTAAAAAATTCTGGATATGGAACTCGCAGCCCTTAATAACATAGGACTCATTTATTCCGATAGGCAGGCCCTCTTTATAGTTCTGCCATAGATAGAGGCAGATCTCTTGGTATAAATCATCCTGGCTGTAAAATCCGCACAGAACATGCTTACGGGCGATATATTTTAGCGCCGGGCTTATTCTCTCTAATAATATTTTAAAATCCATATCTCACCGCCTATAAAACAAAAAGGCGCCCTATGCCGCAAAAATCGGCATGGAACGCCTTTGTCCTAAAATAAAAAAACGTTCTTTCGAACGCTTCTTTGCAAATTACAGAGCACAACTTGGTGCTCTTATTCTATGTTATTTATACCGCAATATTTCTAGCTTGTCAACCAGATTAATCTTAGATTTATTTTGAAAATAAACCAGTGAAGCTATATAATTAGTCAGGTATCAAGATTACTGACTTTAGCATTGATATATTACCAACACTGCCAAGATGCGGATAAGACTGAGCACTAAATTCGGAATTTTCTTCTCAATATTCCTCTTCGAAATAATCGCCATCATGCTAGGCTACGTATACATATCGGATAAATACGAAGACTATACCCAAAAACTCCAAATCAATTTTAAAATGATAGAGTTATCAAAAAATCTGGAACGTACATTTGCCCAAATGACTATCCCTCTTGAGAATATAGAGCAGAGAAAGGAATACTTCATCGGGTCTTCCCAGGCAGTAGAAAACCTGCTGGATGAATTATACAAACTGGGGATGAGCAAAATAGAAGGCAGACAGCTTTTAAACTACGTAACAACCGAATACGCTCAAAGCAAAAAAATCGCTCTGGAGCTGTTTAATGCCGAAATAGACTATCAGTCAATAGGCGCTCAGGAACTGCTTAGAAAGCTGGATTTACGAATCGGGAATGCCCTGATGATATCAGAAAAATTTCACCAGTTTATTTACGAAGAGATAGCAGTGTTGAGCTCCAGAGAGGAAAAAACAAAATATATTCTGTACTTAATTGTTCTGGGCGGGTTTCTAATAAATATTCTTATCATCCTGTTTGGCATACTATATATCAGGAATGCGATAACAATACCTATCTCGATTTTAAGAGATAATGTCTTAGAAGTAGGCAAAGGCAAACTGAATCAAAAAATAGATATTAAATTAAAAAAAGACGAGATCGGAGATTTAGCAAAGGCATTCAACAAGATGCTTGACGACTTAAAAGACACCCAGAACCAGCTTATCCAGGCAGAGAAGATGGCTTCGTTGGGCCAGCTTTCCGCCGGAGTAGCCCATGAGATAAAAAATCCCCTGACAATCATAATACAGGGAATAGAATACCTTAAAAACTCCCTGACAGACCCTAAGCTGATAGACGCAACGGACAGAATAAAAAAAGCGGCGCTAAGGGCAGACAAAATAGTAATAGACCTGCTGGACTACTCTCAGCCTGCCCTGCCTAAGTTTAAAAAGACCGACATAGTGTCTCTTATCGAAGAGACAATCTCTTTAATAAAATACCAGATAGAAATAAAAAATATAAAAGTAACAACAAAATACTCTCCCGGCACAAGAGAGATTAACTTGGACAGCAATCTCATGAAGCAGGTATTTTTAAACATAGCCTTAAACGCCACAGATGCACTATCTGATAACGGAACTATCTCTATATCTGTAGATAAGATACTAGAGGAAAACAGAGATTTTATACAGATTACATTCAGCGATAACGGCTGCGGCATAGCTGAGGAAAATCTGGGCAAGATTTTTGACCCCTTCTTTACGACTAAAAGGACCAGAGAGTCTTCAGGCTTAGGCCTTCCGGTAACAAAAGGGATAATTCAGAGGCACCGCGGTAAAATAGATATTAAAAGTACCCAAAATAAAGGCACTGATGTTATAATAAAAATGCCGATTTAATATAAAAGGAGAGAGATATGAGAAAGAAAGTCCTGCTTATCGATGATGAAGAAGATTTCTGCCATTTTGTAAAGTTGAATTTAGAAGATACCGGCAAATTCGAAGTTTTTACCTCCGGCAACGGTTCCGAAGGCATAGAGATTGCCAAAAATGAAAAACCGGACATAATACTGCTTGACCTTTTGATGCCCGTTATGGACGGCTCAGAAGTAGCAGAGCACCTGTTAAGGAACGAACCAACCAGAAAGATCCCGATAGTATTTGTCACTGCCCTGATCCGCAA
>JAQUNS010000047.1 GCA_028717465.1 Candidatus Omnitrophota bacterium | reverse complement strand
TGCTGTTATTTGTAATTTTAATTATTGAATATTGAGATTTGTTTTTAAGTTGCAGTGCGGTTATACAAGGAGTCTATTTCTGTGCGGAGCTAAGCTCCGCACATTTACTTATCCTCATCTACCCATCCACCCATCAACTCATCAACTTTTTAACATAATCTATCGCTTCTTCTCTCGTTTTAATCTCACCTAAAGCCTGTTTCTCCTCTATCTCTTTCAATATTCTGCCAATTTCAGGCGCAGGCCCTATCTTTAAAATCTCCATTATATCGTTTCCGTCTATCAGCTTAGGCGGTTTTATCTCCTCCTGTTTCTGAAAATAATATTTTATTAAATCCGTAAGTACTTTTTTATGATGCGCTATATCATCCGGATCTGAAAGCCGCCCTCTGGTTGCGCTTTTATCTGCAATAGAGAGAAGCATTACAGAGACTGCCTCATCTTTTGTATCTCTAAAATACCTGTAAAGCACCCTTTTGGAATCGTTCAGATGGTCGACAACAAAACCTGGCCTAAGGTGATAATAGACCATATCGGATATCACCAGGCTCTCCTTTCTGGACAACTTCAGCCTCTGGGATATCGTATCCAAAATCTGGCTGCCTTTTTTCTCATGGCCGGTAAATCTTACCTTGTTATCCTCATCGACAAAATAAGCCGGGCCTTTACCTATATCGTGCAGCAAAGTAGCAAGCTTTAAAACCTCGCGCCTGCTCCTGCCGGCCCTAAGTTCCTCTTTAAGATAATCTGACAGCTTCTGGTCCTCTCTGTTGTCTTCTAAAAAAATCTCAAGCTGTTTCAGGCTCTCTATAGAATGCAGATCTACTCTTAAATGATGGTAAGGCCCCGGATCCGGATTTTTAAGTTCCGCCCAAAAAGGAACAACAATGTCGATAATGCCGAGCTCGTTCATTAATTTTACATACTTATGCGAATAAATATTCCTCAATATTTTAAACAGTTCTTCAGTTATACGTTCGCCTGCGGTATCCTTTAAAAGGCCTGCCTTCTCTCCGATAATCTCCAGGGTGTCCGGCTCTATTTCAAAACCTAAGTCGCCTGCCAAACTTATCGCCCTCAATATTCTTAAAGGGTCGTCGATTAGATTTTTAGAATCTATAACCCTTATTAAACCTTTCTTTAAATCCTCTCTCCCTCTGCAGGGATCTATCAACAACTTCTGATCAAAAGACATATCATCTTTAAGCTCATACCCTAGAGCATCTATCGTGTAATCCCTGCTTTTTAAATCCGCTATTATATCTTCGCCTCTCATAGCTGAGAAATCATACTGCACTAAAAAATCCCCCTTTTTAACAACCCGGTATACTCTGTTAAAATCGTCCAGGCTAAACCAGCTTCCGGATATTCTCTTGGCAAAATCTTTGCTTAAAGACAGCGCATCCTCTTCAACCACAAGATCAAAGTCCAAGTAATCTTTTGTTCTTGCAAGCAGGTTGTCGCGCAAAAATCCGCCTACCAGATATATCCTGGTTTTACCCAGAAAAATCTTGATCTTCTCCAGATGGCAAAATTTTTCTTTCATGATTAAAATAAAAAAAGGGGGATATTATCCCCCTTTAACATGCGTTTTTAATTTTATTATTGCTTGGCTTCTGAAGATGCAGCTGTCTTGGGCTGTTCTTTGGCCTCTTTAGCCTCTTCTTTTTTGCGAGCCATAGCATCTCTTATCTCGCCTACAGCAGCTATAGCCATGATAGCACCTACAAAGGCTAGGAATGGGGAACCAAAGCCTTTCAATACAATAAGAAATTCGGGCCACCAGGCAATCATCCCTAAAATACCTAGAATTACAAAAACAACTCCTAAAATCAATACCGCAAACTTAACCATCTAAACACCTCCTTATTTCTGTTTAAACATCTATAATTTACTTCAAAAACCTATTTAAGTCAACTCTATTAAGAATATTTTTTTAATAATCACAATATTGACCGCGAGCAGCCCCAGTGATACAGCTATTACAACGTTGAGTATCTGCACAAGGCTGCTGTGCCAGAAATATATTATTGCTGTTTCAATCAAAAGCGCCGCCAAAAATGGCATTAGGTATTTGGTTTTATTCAAAGATAAAAAATATAAAAGAAAATTAAAACTTATAGCAAAAAGGCCCATGCTAAAAGCATATCTCCTTATTAGAGGCAGGCATTGAATATAAACCTTGCCTGTCAATAGCTTAAGCAGCATCTCCGGGAAAAAAAATAAAACCGAGGCTGCCAGAATAACCAGGGCTACGATATATAAAGTAGAATGCTTTAAATAGCTCAGCGTCTCTTCTTTTTTAGCATGGGAATTGGCTACTTTTGGAAACATCACCATACATACCGCCATCGGCGCAAATAAAACCATCTTGCCTACAGTCTGGGCAATAGAATAATAGCCTGCTTCAATAGGTATAAAAAAATGTTTAACTAAAATCAAGTCTACGTGGGTAAGAATAACAAACGATAGGGTCGCTAAACTGACCGGCAGTATATACAAATATATCTCCTTAAAATTAACGTTTAATGAATAATTTTCCTCTGCTTTTAGGTCTTTGAAGTTTTTACCGAGAATCTGGACGGCAAATATCAGGCATAGCAGGTTCGATGCCGTAATAGAATTCAAAGCCCCTGTCACACCAAAACCAATTTTTATGAAAATCACCGCAAACAGAAGCTTGACGATATTCATGCAGGCCATGCTTATGCCCAGAGCGTTAAAATTTTGCAGCCCCTGCAGGCCTGCCAAAGGCACCGGCATCATAATGCTGGTCAGGACAACTCCGGCAATGCTGTAGATAGGCATAAGGTTTGGTATATGCAGATAATTGCCGATAAGCTTAGCCGCCAGCAAGATACTCACAGATATCGCGCAGCTTAAAACCAGTATTCTTCCGGAAATCCCTTTTAGCAGCCGTAAAACGGCACTCTTAGAACCCATGCCGCAGTAATGGGCAACAAAACGGGTAAGCGTTATCTGCAAATTCCCTGTCGGCATGGCAAAAAACAGAATGCAGGCAAACAGAGTATTCAAGATGCCGTAATCCTCGGGGCTCAGAGCTCTGGCCATAAAAACATGGAACAAAAGGCTGAAAACATTACCCAGGCTTACAACCAGGAAAAGGATTGTGGCTTGGGAATATATCTTGTGGGTCCTGAATATGCTGACTGCTTTTTTAATCAAAATATCTTTTGTTTAAAATATTCCACGGTTCTCTTTAAGCCTTCTTCTGCACTAACCTTGGCCTGCCAGTTAAGCATACTTTTGGCTTTTGAGATATCCGGCCTTCTCACTTTAGGGTCATCCTGAGGAAGTTCTAAGAGCTTTATCTTGCTTTGGCTTTTTGTAATATCTAAAATGATATTAGCTAAATCAAGTATTTTAAGCTCGCGCGGATTTCCTATATTCACCGGCTGATTGTAGTCAGCAGCCATCAGCATTGTTATACCTTCTATCAAATCATCCACATAACAGAAAGACCTGGTCTGGGTTCCGTCCCCGTAAATAGTCAAATCTTCTCCCTTTAACGCCTGGACTATAAAATTAGGCACGGCTCTGCCGTCATTATGCCTCATTCTAGGCCCGTAAGTATTGAAAATCCTGACTATTCTGGTGTCTATCTTATGGGTCCTGTTGTAAGCCATAGTCAACGACTCGGCAAATCTTTTGGCCTCATCGTAAACGCCTCTTGGGCCTATCGGATTAACATTACCCCAATAATCTTCGGCCTGCGGATTTACCAACGGGTCTCCGTAAACTTCCGAGGTGGAAGCCAGCATGTACTTTGATTTTTTGGCTTTGGCAAGACCCAAAGTATTATGCGTCCCTAAAGCGCCGACTTTGAGGGTCTGTATCGGATATTTAAGATAGTCGGCCGGAGAGGCCGGTGAAGCAAAATGGAGTATCCAGTCAACTTCACCTTCTACTTCAAGATATTTTGATACATCATGATTTATAAACTCAAAATTTTTGTTTTTGCTTATTCTCTCAATATTCTGCAGATCTCCGGTTATAAGGTTATCTATACACAGGACCCTGAAGCTGCTATCCAAAAGTTTTGCACACAGATAAGACCCTAAAAACCCGCAGCCGCCTGTCACAACAGCCGTCTTCATAACTTATGCTCCTTAAACCACTCTATTGTCTTTAAAACGCCCTCTTTGAACTGAATATCCGGGCTGTATCCAAGCACATTTTTAGCCCGGCTTATGTCAGCCAGAGTATGTTTAACGTCGCCTATGCGGGGAGGTTGGAATTTGGGCTTTAATTCTATTTTAAAATGCCCTTTAACCAATTCAAAGAGCTCAAGCACGGTATGGGCCCTGCCGCTGGCTATATTGAATGCACCGCCTGCCTGATCTGCTTTAGCAGCCAGGATATTAGCTTTGACAACATTGCCGACATAAGTAAAATCACGGCTTTGTAAGCCGTCTCCGTATATAGGGGGCTCTTCTCTTTTAATAAAAGACGTTATGAATTTGGGCACAACGACAGCATATTTATTTTCCAAAGACTGCCTCTCCCCAAAGACATTAAAATACCTTAAAACAACAGTCTGGAGACCGTAAAGCGCAGAGAAGACATTGCAGTAATATTCACCGTTCAGTTTTGTCGCCGCATATACAGACAACGGATTGGGCAGGTCGGTCTCTCTCTCCGGCATATCATGCCTTTCTCCGTAGACAGAGCTGGAGGAAGCATAGACAACGCGCCTTACTTTGCACTTAGAAGCAGCCCGCAGGACATTCATCGTGCCTTTAACGTTTACCTCGTCGTAATCTTTTGGATTGTCAAAAGATTTAGGCACAGAACGGAGCGCGGCCTGATGCAAAACATAGTCGATATTCCGAAATTCCTTCTCCAGTAATTCTACATCCCTTATATCGCCCTCTACTATTTTAAGGCCACCGCTGACAGAGCCTGAGAAAACGAGGTTTTCTCTTTTGCCGGATGAGAAATTATCAAAAACTTTAACGCTCTCTTTGCGTCTTAAGAGCTCTTCGGTTATATGCGAGCCTATAAACCCGGCGCCGCCTGTTATCAGCCAATTAGCCATCTTAAATTTTAACTATATTTTGAGCGTTCCACTTTAAAGCGTTCCTGGTGTCTAAAACCAGTCTGGCTTTTTTAAAAATACCGTAATCTACTGAGCTGTGATTTGTAATTATAGCCACAGCATCGTATTTAGCGATATTGTTTCTGCTTAAATCTATTGCCTTATACTTTCTGCCTTTTATCTGCAACTCTTTTACGTGAGGGTCATAAAACTCTACCCTGGCGCCCTTTCTGCTTAAAATATGTATAATCTCTAATGCCGGAGACTCTCTGATATCATTCACATCCGGCTTATAGGCGACTCCAACTATTAAAACACTGCTGGAACTTAAAGGTATTGATTTTGATTTAAGCTCACAAACAACCCTGCTGACAACATAACCGGGCATCGCGGAATTGATCTCATGGGCTGTCCTTATAAGCTTTGGCTCATAGCCGGAAAGCCTTGATTTCCAGATAAGATACATGGGGTCTGCCGGTATGCAGTGGCCCCCGATACCGGGCCCGGGATAAAAAGGCATAAAACCAAAAGGCTTGCTCTCTGCGGCCTTTATTACCTCCCAGACATCTATCCCCATCTTGCTGCATATCAAAGCAACTTCATTAGCCAGCGCTATGTTAACGCTCCGGAACGAATTCTCAAGCAGTTTGACCATCTCAGCTGCCCTGGGCGAAGAGACAGTGACAACCTCAGAAACAATCTCGCTGTAGAGAGTTTTAGCGATATCTAAGCATTTTATGGTCAAACCCCCTATTACTTTAGGAATATTGTTTGTCCTGTATTTTGCGTTGG
>JAQUNS010000046.1 GCA_028717465.1 Candidatus Omnitrophota bacterium | reverse complement strand
TCACCGGCAAACCTTTTTCTGGTATCTTCATCTACATCATCCTGTATCCAGCCGTTTGAAAGCCCGGCTCTGTGCATAGCGCCAAGCGCGCCCTGATACTCCTGGTTGCTTATAGGGCGGCTAAGTGAAGCCTCTTTGGCAGCACAATAGAAAGGATAATACTGGCTCATCAAACTTACAAAGCAGTCCGGTGAAAGCTCTTGAGCTATAAAATGCAGCACCTTGTCAGTATCCGATATGTTGTTAGGAAGAATAAGGTGCCGGATCAGCAAGCCTTTCTTTGCTATACCGTTATCGATCTCTAAATTCCCAACCTGGCGAAACATCTCTTTTAGTGCCGGCCTATTTATCCGGCCGTATTCGGGAAAACCTGAAAATTTTAATCCGTAACCATCTTCGAAATAACGCATATCAGGAAGATATATGTCTACAATACCATCTAATAACTTAAGAATCTCAACTCTCTCATAACCGCTGGTATTATAAACAATCGGTATCTTTAAACCCAGCTCAGCCGCCAAACAAATCGCCCGGATAATCTGGGGCAAGAAGTGCGTAGGAGTGACCAAATTTATATTGTGGGATCCTTTATTATGCAATTCAAGCATAATCTGAGCCAGTTCTTTTTCGGATACCTCTTTGCCCTCCCCGTTCTGGCTGAAACGCCAGTTTTGGCAGTATATGCAGCGGCCGGTGCAGTAACTGAAAAATATTGTCCCGGAGCCTTTTTGCCCCGATATAGCCGGCTCCTCGCCAAAGTGCAGCTGAGAGCTGTATATTTTGGCTCTAGATCCTGCCCGGCATATTCCAAGATTATCTTTTGACCTATCTGCCCCGCATCTGTGAGGGCAGAGCTCACACTTTAAAAGATGTTTTGAAAATATATCCGCGCGGTTTTTGAGCTCTCCGCTCTTATACAGCAAAGAATATAAAGCCATATTCTCCAGGGGCTAATCAGGCATTAAGATAAACATAGCCCGGCTCTACTTTGTTGCCAGATTACGAGAACCGTCTGACTGAACGCTAAATTTTAAGGTAACGGAAGTTAGTTCTTCCGATAATACAGTTACATTGGTTATCTCCATTTTACCGTAATAGCCTTCTTTAGTTATAAACATATAGACCGATCCGGGCCCGTCATTCATAATTCCACCGCTGGTATAACCTGACTCCAGGGCCTCTGTTATGCTGTTGAAATTTTTTTCGCTAATGCTCTGTATATTATCGGCAAAAACCATATTGCCTTCAAAATTGATATCACTGTTGGAACTGCCTGAATCTACAGCAGAGTTGGCGGTGAAATCAAAGCCTATGCCCGGCCATCCGGTCACGTTAATATTCGGGCTGCTGTGGACAGTTAAAGCGCCGATGGCACCGCTCTTGACACTGCCTGTTGCTGTCTGAATAGAGTTGGGGTTATCGCGCGCAATACGGATCTCTTCCACCGCAGCCGACGGCAATCCGCTGGCCTGGGCTATCTCAGGAGATAGAGTAGCATAGATAAGGCTGCCTCTTAAATTCTTGATCTTCATCGCTCCTTCTTCAAATGAAAATATAAAAGTTGTATTGCCTGAAGTTTTCTGCTGCTGGCCTGTTCTTTGCAGGATTTGAGTCTTATCCCATTTAGTTTCGGCAATAAAAAGGTCGGACCTCTTTTCAATGCGGTTAATGTAAATAGCGAGCCGTATATCGCTAAATACTTCAAAATCAAACCTGGCCCCTTCTTCTAAAAATGTCTTGTTGCCTAAATAGCCGCGGGAGATATGTTCGCTAAAACCGTTTATATCCTTGGCCTCATAGGCATCGGCAATTTTTTTCAAGGTTTGTGCAACAAGCTGGTTATAATCTTCCTGGCGCACAATAATACCTGAAATGTTCGGAAAGACTTTGATTTGAAACTCTTGAGAGTCTTCGGTTTTAACTTTAATCAAGGGCTGATAGAGCTTTTGCGGTAAAGGCGTAAATGAAGCAGTAAACATCAGGTCTTTAGGCAGCTCTTGCCAGTTGGCCGTGCCGTCCGCAGAGAAAAAAACCTTCTCTACCATATCTATATTAGAGAACCAACCCTGAATCTCTATCACCCCCTGTTTAAGGTCATTTTTCAAAAGCACGACTTCCCCGGAAGCCCCTGAAAGAGAGCGCATATTCAATGTAGCATTCTGCACCCAGTAATCTGTAAATACTTTACGGGTATCCTCTTTGGCCTTTTTCTTCTGCAGCTCCTGCTCGATAAGGTCGAGCCCTCCGGTATGATTAGTGCTCATTATCTTCAAGGCATGTTCTTTGATATTTTTAGGCAAGTGATGGTCGTTCTGAGAGAAATTAGGCATAGCAACTTGCTGAACGGCTTCTCTGGCCTGCTGCAGTTTTTTGAGAGATTCCTGGGGCTTATCGGGATTGGCGCGGTAGAATGTTTTAAATTCATCTACAAGCCTGGCTTTCTGGGAACTCGCCTCACTAATGGCGATAATATACCGCTTGTCCGCCTCTTTTAATTCCGGGACGGCAGCCTTCATCTCTTTAAGGCCGTCAGCGGCTTGCTTAAAATCGGCAGAATATTGGTCGCTGAAAATCTGTATTCTGTCGGCGCGCATCTTATGATGCAAAACATCGGGTGTCTCAAACAGGTCGTAATTCCTGTCTTTAAAATATTCTGCAAGGTAGGCATAATAGGCATTAAACTCTTTCTGGTAGTTTTTGGCGTAAGAGGTGAATTTATCTATTTCACGCCTGATATTGTCTACATCGGGAAGTATTATTTGGGCACGGGCTACCTCGATCTGTTTTTCAAAATCGGCAACTATTTTTTCGAACTCTTCGGTATCCTTATTAAGAATATTGGCGGCAGCAGACGGATTAGGCTTGCGTAATATTGCCCACTGTTTAAAAGTGCCGGAATAGAAACCGACTATACCCTGTATGGCGTTGCGCTGGCGGTAAATCTGCTCGGCCTCGGCAAACAGCTTGCTGACAATATTACCTTGATTAACCGCATTGTTATAGGCAGTTAAAGCCTCTTTGTAGAGGCTGTATGCCTTGTCAGGAGAAAAATCAACTAAGCTAAGGTAAGAATCGCGATTGGCTACCACGGGCATGGCAAGCAACCTGTCTAAATTCCATTGATAGACTTTGGGATTGCTGCGGTGCAATACTTTCAGGAAAAGCTCCTGCTCTTCTTGAGAGATAACTTCTTTGGGCTCCGATAAAGTTACCAGAGAGTTAGGCGCTCCGATCGGGCTATATGCGCCGGGACCGCTATAGAAATAATTCTTTTCTACCGCCTCAGACGCTTTAGCCGCCTTGTAAACAACAGGGGCCTTGACCGGCATGCCCCTGGAGTCATAAATTTTAAGCCAGGGATTCTCATTAAAAAACCCGTTTATTTCATCAATAGAGAAATCGACCTTCTCCAGCGGCCGGCCAATGTTATCAAAATCAGCCCCGGCCAATATTTTTAAAACCTTATTGACATCGGAAAGGACATTCTTCACTTTTGTTAAATTATAATCCTGGGCGGAAACCTGATTTCCACCTAAGCCGATAGACTTCGGCAAGTCCGGAGGAGGGACCAAATCATTTAAGTTCGATATATTAGCCTGGTGCAGTTCTTTGTTTTCGGCGAGTTCGTTTAATTTTTCAGATTCGCTTTCATAGGACTGCATCCAGCTTATGGCGGGGCCGGCAATCTCTTTAGCTTGACTTAGTATATCTTCATTCTTTTTTTCGATCATATTGTAAAATTTGAGTATATTGCGGGCGCGGTTGTCCACGTACTGGCGATAAGCACTATAAACCCGGTTTGTACATTCCTGAGAGGGCTTGGAGACCTGCTGTTCGTATGACTTGGCCCGATCAGCGCGGCACTGATCCCGCTTGCGCCACCAGCGGCCGGGATCGGCCCGGTTCTGAGCCCGGCATTCGGCACTGGCATTACAGGCGGCAATCTCTTCGCGAAACATGCATTTTTCTTCGGGCCAGGATTTTGCAAATGCTGCCGCAAGCCTGGCGGTCTCTTCATAGCAGGGGGTGTGCATTTTTTTGGCGGTAAGATTATAAACATTGGGAAGCATGATTTTATCCGCAGGCATCTTGCCCTCCAATACCGCCCTGAACATGTCTTCTTCGATCCGCCCAATTTCCGTAAGGTCCATATTGCCGGGATCGGCTGCAGGTTCCTCTTTTGTGCCGCCGTAGGTTTGGACTGCTTTTTCAAGGCTATCGTAAACTTTAGCGCTAGCCTTAGGATCAACAGCAGCCATCTCCTGGCGCTTCTGGCCTAAAGAATCTACCGCGCCTTTAGGCGGCTGGACAGAGACAGAGCTTTTTTCCGAAAACCACTTGTTGTTCACATACTCATTTTCGGTAAGAATCATATCATCTTTCATCTCCTGCCACTGCTTACGGTAGCCGGCGCAGGCCTCATTGGCAGACTTTATGGTTGCGGTAAATGTATCGCTGACCAGATAAACCTGAATAGCATCTTTGAACACAACATCCCAGAGGTCTTTTATGACTTTGCCGGCCTTTACCGCCTTATCAAGTTTATTCATGGCGTTATTCCGTATAGACTCTTCGGTCTGCTTTACAAGTTTTTCGGTGCCTTTAACAACCGTCGCTGATTTATCCGTAAAATCCAGGTCCAGCGGTAAATTTGCGATCTCCTGCTTAGCAATATCCCAGGTTTTTTTATGAGCCGCGCGGTATAATAGCTGGGCTTCGGCTTCGATCATGCCCTGGGCAGTCTTTTCCAGAACCTTACCTGTTACTTCTGATTCTAACTTGCTGTAGAAAAATTTCTCCAGATTCTTCTCGTCGCTGCCGAACAGAATAGAGAAAGTCAAATCATCTATTATCTGAGGTGTCAAATTATCTCCGCCCCTTGCTTTAGCCAGATAGTCTCCGATAGCCACTTTAACCATCGGTTTTATAAACTCAACCAATGGTTTGACCATATTTCCGCTAAGAAGATCCATAGCGTGGTCAATCAAATTTCCAACTCCTATTTGATTTACCATTGCCTCTACATAGCGGCCCATGTGGTCCTCGCCCCAGAAAATCGTAGCGGCCGGAAGATTTTCTTTTTCAGCCCTGTATAGGCGGACTAAAAATTTCAGATTTTTGCGCACAAGCTCTTTGCGTGCCTCAAGCGCTTTAAGTTTCTTTACCATGTCATCGCGCAGATTATTCAAAGCCTCTGTGCCAGAGCCCGATGAAATTATCGAATCTATCTGAACAAGGCCGGCAGCAATTGCGCGGGACTCTTCACGTATCTTGCGGGCCTCATTGACCATCTTAGCGTGAAGCGCCTCAGCCTCCTGCCAGCTTTCTCCGAAAATGTCTTCCTGGGTCGGGCCGAAAATCCATTTACCGGCGTCATAGACGCTTGAGACCACGCTTGCTCCGGCAGAAATAAGAGTAGATTCCTTACCCATATCTTCTACAAGAGCCCACCAGCTTTTGGCGGCCCGGGCATCGCGCAGAGCAACTCCCAGAGAGCTTAAAATATTATTCTCTTTGGCAACATTGCTTTGAAGTTTATTTATCCGGCTGTAAAGCTCAGGAGTGGGATTTTTAGCAAACTGCGCCAAGGTATCGCTGAGCTCTTTGCGATGTTCAGCCATACGCTGTTTGGTGTATTCAATCTGGGCCAGGACGGTCTGTTCTACATCCTGAGCAAAAACACAAGATGAAAATATTAATAAAACCGATACTGATATTCCAAGCTTCCTCATACAGCCACCTCCATTTAATATAGCAGTTTAAATTATCCAATTAATAAATCTAAATAGATTATCCAATTCAAATTTTAGACGGTTCAATGTGGACATAGATAAAAGAATCCTGGCCAAATTCCTTTTTTATTTTATTTTCGACATCTGTAGAAATATC
>JAQUNS010000045.1 GCA_028717465.1 Candidatus Omnitrophota bacterium | reverse complement strand
CCTCCTTTTGATCACATGCATATAGGTATTGTGGGCTATCTTATTCAATATCGGATTTGTATAGTCGAAAGCGTCTATGGTATATACTTCTAAGGTTTTGTCTATTGAATGGAGTGTTTTTTCCAGGGCCATCGCAGCATGGTGGTGGCCTGACTTTTCTGTTATATAAAGAATAAGAATCCGGTGAGAATCCATACCTAACCTTTCAAAAACTGCTCGATCCTATCCAGAGCCGATTTTAGCTTTTCAAATTCAGTAGTATAACAGATCCTTATGTAGTCTTTATTATTTTCGGAACTTCCGAAAGCAACTCCTGGAACAACAGCAACTTTTTTTTCGTTAAGCAGGCGGTAAGAAAATTCTTTGCCGCTTAAACCGGTATGCTTGACCGAAGCAAAAATATAGAAAGCCCCTTCCGGATAAGGAAAATCAAATTTTAGCTGGCCCAGCCTCTCTGTAACATAATTACGCCTTTTTATATATTCCCTGTTCATAGCTTTAACGGCGCTCTCTCCTCTCAGCAAAGCCTCAGAAGCTGCCATCTGGCTCATAATAGGCGCACAGAGCATGGTATATTGGTGTATCTTGTTCATGCCCTGTATAATATCCTTAGGGCCGCAGACATAGCCTATCCGCCATCCGGTCATAGCATAGGCCTTAGAAAACCCGTTTATGTAAACAGTCCTCTCTTTCATCGCCGGTATCGCAGAAAAAATAGTATGGTCAAAATCATAGCTCAACTCTGAATATATTTCGTCAGACAATACTATCAGATCGTGCTGTTTGACAACTTTGGCAATTTTTTTAAGCTCATTCTCTTTAAAGCTGACACCGGTCGGATTAGCAGGGTAATTCAAAACCAATATCCTGCTTTTTTTTGTTATTGCCCTGCTAAGGCCTTCGGCCGTGAGTTTAAAATTGCTGTCTTTTGTAGGTATATATTTGGGCTTGGCTCCGGCCAGCTTAGCAACCTGATAATAAGAGACATAACAAGGCTCCGGTATCAGGACTTCGTCTCCCGGGTTCACTATTGCCCTTATAGCAAGGTCATAGCCTTCCGAAGTTCCTACGGTAATCAGTATGTTATCTTTATAGTCATATTTAATTTTATATCTCTTGCTCAGATAACCAGAAATATTCCTGCGCAAAGACTCTATGCCCTGATTTGAGGTATAAGAAGTAAACCCCCTTTCAAGAGCATAAATCCCGGCCTCGCATATATTCCAAGGAGTTACGAAATCAGGCTCGCCTATCCCCAAAGATATTATGTCCTCCATGCCTAAAACCAGGTCAAAAAACTCTCTTATGCCCGAAGGCGGGATAGATTGCAGCTGATCGGAAATCTGTATTTTCATAGAGTAATGTTATTTCTGGAGTTAGCGCTTTGAGCAGCAAATACCACGCCGTCCTCCTTATATTTCTTAAGATAAAAATGCGTAACGGTGCCCCTAACGCCCTCTAACGGCGCGAGCTTTTCGGCCACAAACTGAGAGACTTCGTGGATATTTTCTCCCTCCAGTATCAAAAGCAGCTCATATGTTCCTGAAACCAGATAGCAAGTTTTGACTTCGGGAAACTTATAAATTCTCTCTGCAATATAGTCAAAACCGAGGTTCCTCTTGGGTGCAACCTGAACTTCGACAATAGCCCGGACAGGCTTAAAGCCTTCAACTCTATCCTCATTAATTATAGCCTTGTAGCCAAGTATAACCTTCTTCTGTTCAAGTTTGCCTATAGCACTTTTTACTGATTTTACGTCTCTTTTTAAAATCTTTGCTATATCCTCAGCAGAAAGCTTGGCATTCTGCTCTAAAAGCTCTATGATCTCTTTCATGTTTCACCTCACTTTGTTTTTATCATCGCTATAACATCGCCGCAAGAGACTCTGCCGCCTTCCTGATGTTTTTTTTCCTTCAATACCCCCGATACAGGCGAAGGTAGATTAAAAACTGCCTTCTCAGTAGATAACTCCACTAAATCACTGTCTTTGATAACCTGATCGCCTTCTTTGAAATGCCAGTAAGTAACTGTAAAACCTTCTTTGTCTCCTGTTTCGGGAACCTTGACTTCGATATCCATAAAAATAAATTGTTTTTTATTATATCAATACTATTGATGCCCTGACAAGCTAATTGCTCTTAGATGCCTAACTAACCGGTTATAGCAGCGGAATAACAGAACTTTAGTTTTTCAAACCACAATCCTATTTATAATTTTTACGGCATCTATGCCGTCTTTAGCATAGTTTACCCCTAAAGAATCGGCATAAGCTTCATCGACCACGGCTCCCCCGATCAAGAATTTACAGTTTAAGCCCTCAGAGACAGCCAGTTCTATCACTCGCTTCATATTTACCATAGTCGTTGTCATCAAAGCAGAGAGCCCGACCACATCCGGCTGATATTCTCTTGCTGCCTTTATTATGGACTGGGCCGTAACATCCTTGCCCAGATCTATAACTTCAAAACCGTGGTTACTCAATATCAGAGATACGATATTTTTGCCAATATCATGGATATCGCCCTCTACCGTAGCCATAATTACGAGGGCTTTGCTTTTGCCTTTAAATCCGTCTTTTTTTAAAACAGGAGTTATTTGAGAAACTGCTTTTTTCATAGTCTCAGAGCTTGCTATAAGCTGGGGCAAAAATATAGCTTTTTTCTCAAACAACTCGCCTACTTTTGTTATTGCCGGTATCAAGGCTTCGTTCATAATGCTGGAAGCTGAGATGCCGCTATTTAAAGCATTGTTTATGAGGTCTTTTATGTTATCTCTGTCTGCATCGATAATGGCAGAACCTATATTGTCTTTGGGGTTTAGAATATCCGCTTTCACCAAAACAGGCCTGTGTTCTTTTTTAGAGTAATACTTTATAAATTTGATTCCATTCTTATCCTGGCCTAACAGCAGGTCTTTAGCATGCCTGCTAGGCCGCGACGAATTTATTCTGGCAGGATCCAGGATTGCAAGTTTTAATCCCCGGGACTTGGCCATATCAAGAAAGGTTTTATTCACTATGTCTCTTTTAGGCAGTCCAAAAGATATATTGGAAAGGCCTATAACCGTACTCATGTTCAGCTTGCTTTTGCAATAGGCGATTGTTTTTAAGGTATTAACTGCGGAGCTCATATTGCAGGAAACAGCAAGGGTGATAGGGTCTATTACAATATCGGCTTTCAAAATACCGCAGGAATTTAACATCTTTAAATTTTTATCTATCACTTTCTTTCTTTCTTGAAAATTATCGGGTATTCCTTTTGCTGTTACCGGAAGGAATATCACCATCGGCCCGTATTTCTTTATTACCGGCATAAGCTCCTTCATCTTTTTAGGCTCGGCTGTTAGAGAGTTGACCAGGGCGCGCCCGGGATAAAACCTCAAAGCTGCTTCTATAACGTGAGTACTGGATGAATCTATCGCAAGAGGAAGATTCGTAGAAACCGACAGCTCGGACATAGCAGATAGCATGGCTTTTTTTTCGTCAATTCCTGCAAGAGATATATTGACGTCCAGCGCCTTAGCCCCTGAATATTCCTGCTCTTTAGCCAGGCTCTTTACCCTGCTAAATTTATATCTTCTAATTTCAGACTGAAGCAGCTTTTTCCCGGTCGGATTAATTTTTTCGCCTATAAAAATAACGTCTTTAGAACTGTTTAAATCAAGATAACCTCTGGCGGAACTGATAATAGAACAGCTCACTGGGCTCACTTTTTTTGGTTTTAGATATCTGAGCTGTTTTTTCAAAGCTGCTATATGGGCCGGTTTTGTTCCGCAGCATCCCCCTATGATATTCACCCCCTCTAAAACAAGATCTTTTGCATAACGGGCAAAATTACTTTCAGTCATATCAAATACTGCCCTGCCTTCTTTGATTTTGGGCAGGCCGGCATTGGGTTTGGCAACAAGAGGTACTTTAGAGTATCTTTTTAGGCCGCTTAAAATTTTAGTCATCTCATAAGGCCCTCTTGAGCAGTTAGAACCCACCGCGTCGGCGCCTAAGCTCTGAAGCGTTATTAAAGCTGAGAGAGGGTCTGTCCCGTTTAATGTGCGGCCGTCTTTTTCATAGCTCATGGTAACCATAGTGAACTTATCGCTTAACTCACGGACAGCCAGAAGGGCTGCCCTGGCCTCCTGAATATCTATCATAGTTTCAATAGCAAAAATATCCACGCCGCCTAAAAGCAAGCCTTTGACCTGTTCTTTAAACAGATCTACTGCATCCTCAAAATCCAGGTCCCCGAAAGGCTTTATGAATCTGCCGGTAGGGCCGATATCGCCGGCAACTAAAACTCTGTTTCCGGCAGCCTTTCTGCTGATTTGGGCAAGCTTTCTATTGATAAGTACTACGTTGTTTTTTGTGCGGTTTAATTTTATCCTGTTGGCGCCGAAAGTAGCCGTATATATGACATCTGAACCTGCTTTTACGTAGTCTCTCTGTAAGGATTCCAGGATTTTAGAATTTTTCAAACACCAATCCTCAGGCACAGCATTGTGAGGCATACCTCTTTCGTAGAGATTAGTGCCTAATGCTCCGTCGAGCAGTAATACCCGCTTTTTAATTATATTCTCGGCTTTCATGAACTGATATCTGCTATGCCGCTAACTGCCGTAACTGCCTTCTCCGGATTTAGCTGGCGGTATTTATTTATGCTGATACCGATTTTTTTAAGATTCATAGCCCTGTAGATATCATCCTGGATTTTAAGAGAAAAATCTCCGTATCCGCACGATATCCTGCCCGGTATTAAAAATTTCTTCTCCCGTATCAGGTCTTTAGAAAAATAATTCTGTATCCAGTTAAGGGCATTATCAACCGCCTCAGAAGCGAAAGCATCCAGAAGCACAGCCCCTGTTAAATCCTCACCCTGCATCTGCTTTATTTTCTCAATAATAGGCCCGGCCATAACCGAAGCGATAAACAGAGCTTCGTTGCACTTAAAAAGAAAGGAGGCCAGCAGGCCGCTTTTTACAACAAGGCCGTTTTCAAACTCAACAGTTTTTTTGCTCTTTTTATTTATCTTGAGCCTTAACCCGGCCCCTTTTATTTGAGCCAGCTCAAAACCGTATTTTATATACTTAGAAAAAATCTTTTTCTGCTTATCGCTAATCTCTGTATTAACTTTATAGCCAAGCCGCTCATAGAGATCCTTTTCAGAGACGTTAACCGCTATTGAATCAAAAAATAACATATTATTCACAATTTACATTATAACAATTTAAAGTAAAAATGGCATTTAAATGCCGATATCCGCAACCGTAACCCTGCCTGAATAGTATCTGCCGGGTGGTTTTAACATGCCCTTTTTAACAGCCTGAAAAGTAACTGTATGATCAGCCTTAACGCAAACTCCGCATACTCTTGCGGTATCACCGTCAAGTCCGGACGGTATGTCAACCGAGACGACATTTTTGCCTGAATTGTTTATCAACCCTATAATAGTTCTGTTGGGCTCTCTTACTTCCCCCTTAAGCCCGGCTCCTAAAAGCCCGTCTATAATCAAGTCTGATCTTTTTATTCCCCGCTCCAAAATCTTTATATCCTTATCCGATACTATCTCCTTGACCCTGATCCCTAGGCCCTGTAGTATCCTTGCCTGCATTACGGTTTCGTCTTTGGCTTTTTCTATTCCACCTGAAATAAACGACTCTACCTTAAATCCGCTCAAAGTAAGATGCCTAACTGCAACCATAGCATCGCCGCCGTTATAACCGCCGCCTGATATTGCCGCAACATGCGGCTTTTTTTTAAAATTCAGCCCTATTAATTCCGCCACTGCCCGGCCGGCATTTTCCATAAGAACAATCCTTGGTATGCCTATCTTGTATATTGAGATATTATCCAGTCTATTTGCTTCTTTTAAAGAGACGGCTTTCATAGTATCTCTACTTTACCCTTTAAACCCGAA
>JAQUNS010000044.1 GCA_028717465.1 Candidatus Omnitrophota bacterium | reverse complement strand
ATTAAGAAGAATTAGGCAGGGAAAGTCTATTATGAAAAAAAGCCCGGATCATCTTGCTATAGTTATGAAGACAAGCGGAATATCCGTTAAAAGAATCACCAACAGGTTCTGGCTTATCTCAGTAGGTTTTTCCTTAACAGCCCTGCTCCTGCAATTCGGCTCTAATCTTTTGGGTTTCTTAGCCCTTATTGTGTCGGTATTTCTTTTTCTTGAAACAGCTCTCAAGTGTTATAAGCGAACATAATAAAGAGAGCATGTTAAATGAATAAGCCTAAGCAAACAATAGAAAACTTAATTATTGGTTCCGGCATAACAGGGTTAAGCTGCGCATATCATCTTCTTAATAAAAACAGTGCCGAAAATTTTTGCCTGATTGTTGAAAAAGAAAACGAGTTAGGAGGATTGGCGCGCTCAAAAATCATTGACGGTTTTATTTTTGATTACAGCGCCCATTTGATTCATACAAAAAGCCGTTATTTTTCCGAATGGCTGGATGATAATCTGAAGGAAGAGCTCAATCTCCACAAAAGAAATGCCTGGGTATATTCCCACGGAGTTTTTACTAAATATCCGTTCCAGGCTAATTTATACGGGCTGCCTAAAAATGTAGTTAAAGAATGCCTGCTGGGGCTTTTAGGCATTAATGGGGTTAAAAATAAGCCTGCGGCTAATTTCGAAGAATGGTGCTACAGCAAATTTGGGCCCGGGATCTCTAAACATTTTATGATCCCTTATAACGAGAAATTCTGGAATACGCCGGCAAGGAGAATAACTTTGGACTGGATAGACGGCTTTGTACCTCAGCCTCAAGTGCGCGATATAGTGAACGGCACTTTTGAATACAGCGACAAAGAGTACGGCTACAATAGCAGGTTTTTTTACCCAAAGAAACATGGCGTGGATATTTTGGTTAAGACAATCGCAAAAGATCTTAATAATATAATTTTAAACAAGAAAGTAATTGAGATCGATCTGAAAGAAAAATGGGTTTTGACTCTCGACGGTGAAAAAATCAGTTATCGGAATCTGATTTCTACCGTACCGTTAATTGAGCTTAAAAGTATGGTTCTTGATATGGATAAAAAAATATCAAAATTATTTTCTAAGCTGCGCTATATATCAGTGGTTAATATCAATATGGGCATAAACAGGAATATGATATCCGATAAAGACTGGGTATATTTTCCCGAAGATAATTTTTTATTTTATCGAGTCGGGTTCCCTATGAATTTTGCCCCGTCTTCAACGCTCAAGGGGTGCAGCTCGCTCTACATAGACGTATCCTACTCCAAGGATTTTCCTATTCAAAGCGATAAAGGCGCTGTTATAGACAGGGTAAAGGCTGATCTTGTCAAGGTAGGCATTATTGCCAAAGACGAAAATATCGCCGCGATAGATTATAACGATATAAAATATGCTTACATACTATATGACAGGAATTGGGTTAAGGTTAGGCAGGATATTTTAAATTATTTAAGCGCCAATTCCGTATATTCTGTGGGGAGGTTTGGGGGCTGGAACTATCTGTCTATGGAAGGATGTTTTTTAGAGGGCCGGAAAACAGCTGAACAGTTAATTAAAAATGAAGCCCGGGTGTCTTAAAAAAATATATCTCTACCGCCGTCTTTATCCGGAACTCCTTGATTACAGATTAATGAAACAGGGATTGGCATATTTTTTAAAGAAAGCAACAGGCCTGCCCGTATCTGTTAATATTATGGTTACTTACAGGTGTAATTTCCGGTGCGGCATATGCAGTTTTTACGGAAGCGGCGGAATTGACAATATAGAGATGAGCTTTAAAGATATAATAAAAATATTGGATCAGCTAGATGTTTTTAAGCCGGTTATATTTCTGGGCGGGGGAGAGCCTTTTGTCAGGCAGGACATCTATGAGATAATTAATGAAATAAAGAAACGCGGCATGAAGCTCATTGTTTCAAGCAATGGTTTTTTAATGGAACCGGAAAGACTAAAAGGCCTGGATTTAGACCATCTTATACTCTCTATTTACGGTCCGGACGAAATACACGATAAAATTACCAATCTAGCCGGCTCTTGCCGTACCGTTATGGAAAAGATGAAGTATATAGCAGGCGAAAAAATAGTCAAGCGCCTGGCTGTCTCTACTGTTCTTATGCCCGATAATTCGGATTATCTGGATGAGTTTATAAAAGGGCTTATAGATTTGGGCATAGATTACGTCAAAATAGAAAATATGAATTTTATTACTAAAAAAGAGTCTCAGAATTTAAACGTTAGTATAGGAGGTTTTAATACCAGGCCGTCCACCTTAATAGTCGAAAATGATATCGAAGAGCAGATTTTAGAGCGTGCCTGGGATAGGTTAGAAAGGTTAAAAAATAAATACAGGGGCAAGGTTTTTCTAAAACCTGATCTGGATAAGAATGATTTTTTCAAATGGTATCTGGGTGAGGATCGTAAGGTAAGCTGTCATTTTGTGAGGCATTCCTTGTTTATCAGCCCCAGGGGCAATGTAATACCTTGCCAGTTTTTTGGCAATTCTGTTATTGGCACAGCAGTGCAAGATGGTGTAAAATATCTCTGGAATTCGGGGAAATACCGTGATTTCAGAAGGCTTATTAACAGGAATAATTTTAAAGTTTGCCAGAGATGCTGTAAGTGATATGGATATTGAAAAAGTATGGCATAAAGCAGTCAAGGACACCGAGATAGAGAAGAGCTGTTTAACCTATCTTAATTCTGCTTCCAGTACAATGCTTCACTATATAATGCTGTCTGAATCATTGCTGGATAATTCCGATACCGTGGTTAGAAGAGGAAGAATTGAAATTACAAAGCCTTTGGTCTATCTTCCCGAACATAATCCCGTATTTAAGGGTTTTGAATTTTCAGACGGCGATATCTGCGACAGTTCTGTATTAACATTTCTTCTCTTAAGAGGCGTCAATCTTCCGTCGTTAAAATACCACAATACAGTATATTCTTTAGATGTAGAGAGCCTATCTTTGAGCGAAAGCGTTAAAAAGCATAAGCAGCATCTTCAAAAGTTAGAAGATGTAAAAACCGGTGTTATCATAGGCCCGGATGATTGCTGGCATTTTTCGCTGCTTATCTATGTGGCTGCATTAGCAGCCAAATCTGCGCCAAACGATATAAGAAACTTTCTTGAAGACTTAAAAAGAAAGTCTAAGGACAGATAAAATTTACAGATTAATTGTTTTATCGATAAGCGGTTTGTGCGGACTGTGTAATTAATGTATAGGGCGCCACAAAAGTGCCGCTCTTGAAAAAGCAGATTATACAGATTAAAAACATCTTCGGTAAAATCTGTGTAATCACAGGCTGGAACTATTTTTGTGGCAGCCTAATTAATATAGCAAAAGGAGGTAGAATATGCAGGAGAAAGAGATTTTTGCAAAAGTCGACGAGATCATACAAAACATCGAAAAAGTTATATTGGGTAAGCACGAAGAGATAAGGCTTGCTGTTGCTGTATTTCTGGCTGAAGGCCACCTGCTGATGGAAGACGTGCCCGGCATGGGCAAGACTATGCTTGCTAAGTCAATGGCAAAGTCTTTTTCGGGAAATTTCAGAAGAATCCAGTTTACCCCTGATCTGCTGCCCTCAGATGTAACCGGGAGCTATATCTATAACCAGAAGACGGCAGAGTTCGAATTCAGGCCCGGGCCGGTATTTGCCAATATTGTCATTGCGGACGAGATAAACCGCGGCACCCCCAGAACGCAGAGCAGTTTATTGGAGCCTATGGAGGAATATCAGGTCACTGCTGACGGCAAGACCTTCAAGCTGGAGAGGCCGTTCTTTTTGATTGCTACCCAGAACCCGGTTGAAAGAGAAGGCACTTATTTTCTTCCTGTTTCTCAGTTAGACAGATTTTTGGTCAAGATGGGCATGGGGTATCCTCAAAAAGATCAGGAAGTAAAGATTCTGCTGGACAGAGAGACTTCTGATCCGCTGGAAAAGATAGATCCTGTGGTCTCTAAAGATCAGATTATAGAGATGCAGAATTTTGTAAAGACTATTAAAGTGGACTCCAGGATTTATGAGTATATAGTAGAGATAACACAGATGACGCGGGAGTCAGACAAGCTCATACTGGGGGTGAGTCCGCGCGCTTCTCTTGATTTGTTCAGGCTGTCTCAATCGCTGGCCTTACTAGAACAGAGAAATTACTGTATCCCCGATGATGTCAAGAAAGCAGCGCCATTAGTCCTGTCGCACAGAATTATTCCGACATCTCCGGCTAGAACCGAGATTGGAAATACCCAGGAGATAATTAAAAAATTAGTAAATGAGATTTCAGTTCCTATACAATAAACAGCGGAGCTTTGCTTTAACGGAAAGCGGAGTCTATACTTTTGCGGCAGCATTCCTGTTGACTCTGCTTGGATTTGTAATCCAGTCTAATTTGATATATCTGGTAGTTTCAGGTTTGTGGGCTCTGCTGTTGAGTGACCTGTTTCTTTCTGTTTTGGCTCTAAAAGGCATAAAAGCAGGAAGGCTCTCGCCTACGTATTCGATGAGAGACGAGGATTTCAAGGTACGAATCAGGATTGAGAATAATGGTTTGCCAAAGTTTCTAGTCAGAATAACAGACAGCAGTTTCACTGAAAATATCCCCGGCGTCAGTTTACCGGTCATTCCTAAGCTAAATAAAGGAGAAGTTGTAAATATTGACTATGCTATGAAAATAAAAGCAAGAGGAGTTTACAATCTTTCTTATGTTAAAATTGAGAGCTGTTTTCCTTTAGGATTATGGAAGAGGATTGTGAACTATCCGTCTGCCTCCCGCATTACAATATATCCTGAATACTACGAAGTGCCTCAATTCGCAGTATCGTTTAGGGGTATAAGATCTGAATTTGCCAACACCTCTTCTAACAGGCCCGGCACAGGAGGCAATTTTCTTCAAATTAGAGATTATCAATACGGCGATAGCCTTAAAAATATACACTGGAGAGCTACAGCCAGAACAGGCCATCTCATGGTCAAGGAATTGGAAAAATTTACCCTGTCCAACCTATCTGTCATACTGGATAGCTCTGCTAGCCTGGTTTTAGGTTTGCAGGAAGAGTCTAACTTCGAATATGCTATTAAAACTGTTGCAACAATAGCCAATAAAGCACTTTCAACCAGATACCACGTTAAGTTCATATATTACGACCAGATCAAAAGAAAGATACAGTTCACCAAAGCCTACGGCAGGATGACTCCGATTTTAAACAGCCTGTCCAAGATAGATACTACGGATGTAATAAAAGTTAAGGATTTAATAGATGCTTCTGTCCCGGAGATAGAAAGAGAAAGCATCGCTGTTTTTGTGCTGCTCTCTCTTACTTCTGACGTAACACAGAGGATAATATCTCTAGCAAACCAGGGAATTGAGTCAGTCATTATAATATTTGATCCCAGGTCTTTTGCCGCAGTTTTAGACCAAAAAATAGGAAATTTTTACGGTGTTTTTTCGCAGCTCATGAGCACCGAAGCATCTTATTTAACCGGTGAAGGAATAAGAGTTTACTTAATTAAGCAAGGGGACCATATACCTGAGGCTTTAAGCAGGCCACATATGTTTGTGGCATCCTAGCTTATGTTTTATTTTGCTTCTTTTCTGCTGGTTACTATCGGAATTTCAGCTCTTCCTTTGATAGAGGGGTTTTATGCTATTGCCGTACTCACGGCAGTAGTATTTGCTTCTGGATTTATTTTGTCGGCCTGTTTTCATAAGTTTTATTTTTCCAGATATTCTTATAGCATTGCTCTCATCTGCGCAGCTGTTGTAGGCATAGCAGCCCTACTATTGTCCGGAAAGTTCGGGGATTGGGAAGTTGTCTGGCTAATCTGGTATCTTATATTGTCTTTTCAGGTTGTAGATATTCTGGCCAAGAGAAATGCCAGAAAATGGGTGTTTTCCTATCTCCTGGCTTTTATCCAGCTTGCTTTAGGAGGCATCTTTACAGAGAGAACCCTGTTTTTAGTATTGTTTTTGCTGTTTCTTGTCCTGGCAATTGTCGGTTTTGCGCGCCTGCTTTCGGTCTCTGAACTGAAAGAGAAGCTTGTTAAAAAATCTAGGCTTAATTCAGGCGGGGCAAAATGGGGCGCTTTAACCACGGCCAACGTTTTTTTATTCACAGGTTTGATATTTTTTATCCTGCCCAGAATGCAATCGCCTCTGCTTGAGATTAAA
>JAQUNS010000043.1 GCA_028717465.1 Candidatus Omnitrophota bacterium | reverse complement strand
GGTTAAAGAGAATGTTATAAGGTTCGGTCTTCATGCTGTCAAGAATGCCGGCCTGCATGCAGTAGAATCTATCATAGAAGCCAGAAAAGACAAGGGTAAGTTTACATCGTTATTTGATTTTTGCAAAAGGGTGGATTCTCGTGCAGTAAATAAAAAAGTTATTGAGAGCCTCATAAAGGTTGGAGCGTTTGATTCTTTTGGGCATAAAAGGTCTGCCCTGCTTTCTATCTTAGACAAGGCGGTTGAGATGGCTCAGGATTTTCAAAAAGACTCTTTGCAGGGACAGCTTTCTTTTTTTGACAGAAAAGAAAATTCTTTTGACATAAATATCGACAAATATATTCCCGATATAAACGAGTGGCCAAAGGAAGAGTTGCTGAAATTCGAAAAAAGCCTGCTGGGATTCTACATATCAGGGCACCCCTTAGAAGATTATCGCGGTATTTTAGATAAATATAGTACGGTTAACAGCGAAGATATCCTTAGCTTGCCTGAAGGCTCAGACGTAATAATAGGCGGTTTAATATCTTCTTTAAAAAAAAGGGTTACCAGGGGAGACAGCCAGCGTATGGCCATAGCGGTATTAGAGGACCTCTGTTCAGCTATTCCGGTTGTTTTTTTCCCGGAAATATATCAGAAAAAAATCCATCTTATTTTGGAAGGGAATATTGTATTTGTAAAAGGCAAATTTACATTAAGAGGCGAAGAGCAGCAGGTAGTGGCATCGGATGTAATTTTAGCCAGTGAGGCGCCTTTTAAGTTTTCAACTACAGCAGTTATAGAGCTTGATACCTCTTCAGACATAGAATCTAAAGTAGATTCTTTGGTAAAAATAATAAACAAATATAAAGGTGATACTCCGCTTAAAATAGTATGCAGGGAAGAGAGGGGCGATGTTGTCTTAGAGTCTGCTCACAGAATAGGCATAACAGAGGAGTTATTAAAAGAGGTAAAAGATAAACTGGATATCGAAGTCCGGCTCCATTAGCAGCATTAAGCGTTACTATGAAAATATTAGGGGTAGAGCTGCCCATATTTATGCCTGTTGCTACCCAGGGCAGCGTTAAATCGTTATCGGTATCTGAGCTTCAATCTTGCGGATATAAAATTCTGCTTTCCAATGCCTACCATCTATACTTAAGGCCCGGCGTTGATATAATTCAAAGTTTTGGCGGCCTGGCTGATTTTATGTCTTGGGACGGTATGATTTTAACCGATAGCGGAGGATATCAGGTTTTTAGCATGGCTGATTTAAGAAGAGTGACCGAAGACGGGGTTGAGTTCAGCTCCCACATAGACGGGTCCAGGCATTTTTTAACTCCCGAAGATGTTATAAATATTCAATTAAAGCTCAAAAGTAATATCATAATGCCTTTGGATGAACCGGTGGCATACCCCTGTTCCCGTACAGATGCCGAAGAGGCGGTGCGGAAAACAACAGTCTGGGCTAAACGGAGCAAGGACCATTTTTTTAAATTTTTCAGCCCTGGGGATGAAAAAAGGCCGCTGCTGTTTGGAATCATACAAGGTTCTGTTTATAATGATTTAAGAGAGAGGTCGATTAACGAAATCTGCTCAATAGGTTTTGACGGTTATGCCATAGGCGGAGTCAGCGTCGGAGAGGAAAAGAGCCTTATATATGAAATAGTCGATTTTTCGGCTTCAAAACTACCCTCGGATAAGCCTATATATGTTATGGGCATGGGAACTCCGCAGGATATATTGACCTGCGTTGAATCTGGCTGCGCCATGTTTGATTGTATAATCCCGACGCGCTACGGAAGAACAGGCACGGCTTTTACCTGGCAGGGCAAGAAAGTTCTGCGTAATTCAGGATACAAAGATGCTGCCGGCCCGATAGATGCCCAATGCGACTGTTTTGTCTGCTCTAACTACAGTTGTGCTTACATAAGGCATCTATTTAACAGCTCAGAGATACTGGGCTTGAGACTTTTATCCTTTCATAATGTATATTTCTATAGTAAACTTATGAGTAGAATTAGAGAGTCTTTAACAGGAGGATCCTTTAAGGCTCTAAAAAATAAAATTTCGGAATTTTACAAGGAGGGATAATATGATTTTTGCTCAGGTCCAAGGCCAGAATCCTATGGCGGCATTATTTCCTTTAGTGCTCATATTCTTCATATTCTATTTTCTGCTGATCAGGCCTCAACACAAAAAACAGAAAGAGCATACCATTATGCTGGAATCTTTAAAAAAAGGTGATTCTGTGGTTACCATAGGAGGAATACACGGAGTTATCCAGGATATAAAAAAATCAGAAGTTTTGCTAAAGATAGACGACAATACCAAAGTTCTTATCGATAAGACTGCGGTCGCAAGGATTAAAAAAGATTAATTGTATTTTTAAGCCGGCTCAATAAAAAGCAATCGGGAGGAATATCATGAGGAATCTGTTCTGGAAACTGCTCATAACCGCCGCAATTGTCGGTTTTTCGTTGGCAAGTTTTTATCCGCTGAGTGAAAAAATCAACCTGGGTTTGGATTTAAGGGGCGGCATGCATTTGATTTTAAGAGTCGATACTTCAGCGATCGATGAGGATGCCCAAGAAGGAGCAGTAGACAGGGCTCTTGAAATAATCCGTAACAGAATAGACCAGTTTGGCGTAAAAGAGCCTATTTTACAGAAGCAGGGCACCAACAAGATACTTATTCAGTTGCCCGGAATAACAGACAGGGATCGGGCTGTCAATCTTATAGGCCAGACCGCCATTTTGGAGTTTAAGCTTGTGAGTTCAGAGCCAGACCTAGTAAGAAGAGCACTTTCCGGGAATGTGCCGTCAGGGTACCAGCTTAAATATCTGGAAGAAGAGCCTCTGTTGGTTTCGACAGAAGCTGTTTTAACCGGAGCTTACTTGATAAGCGCAGAGGTTCATTTTGATCAGTCCAGGTTTAATCAGCCGATAGTATCTATTAAATTTAATGCAGAGGGCGCTAGAAAGTTTGCCAGAGTTACTCAGGATAACGTCGGAAGCCGCCTGGCTATTATTTTAGACGGCAATGTTAAATCTGCTCCTGTCATAAGAGAGAGAATCCCTTCGGGCGAGGCTGTTATCAGCGGAAGGTTTGGAGTCCAGGAAGCTAAGGACCTCTCGATTGTCCTTAAAGCAGGATCTCTGCCTGCGCCTCTGATCATAGAGGAAGAAAGAACCGTGGGCCCTCTTCTGGGTAAGGATTCAGTAGATAAGGGCATTAAAGCAATAGCTATAGGCGGTTCTGCTGTTGCGGTATTTATGGTGCTGTACTATCTTTTAGCCGGACTAATTGCGCTTTGCGCTCTTGTTCTTAATATAGTTATAATTTTGGGAGCTTTAGGTTATTTTGGGGCTACATTGACTCTGCCCGGAATTGCTGGAATTGTTTTGACCATAGGCATGGCTGTTGATGCCAATGTGCTTATATATGAAAGAATAAGAGAAGAACTTAATCTGGGAAAAAATCTTGCGGCCTCTATCCAGGCTGGATACCAGAAGGCGTTTCTTGCTATTTTTGACGCCAACCTGACTACCCTTATAGCTGCGGTCATTTTGTTTCAATTTGGAACCGGCCCTATCCGGGGTTTTGCGACAACTCTAACTATAGGCATATTGGCCAGCATGTTTACAGCCCTGTTTGTAACCAGGTTTATATTTGATTTTTTAACCTCCCGGGGCTTAACCAAGATGCCGATGCTGCTTATATTTCCGAAGTTGCCCAAGTTTAATTTTATGTCTAAAAGGCGGGCAGCTTATATAATTTCTGCGGCGGCTATTTTATTTGGTGCTTATTCTTTCTGGCAGAAAGGGGAGAAAAACCTGGGCATAGATTTTACAGGCGGAGTTTTCCAGGAGTTTGAATTTCAAAGGGCAGTCTCTACGAACGATATAAGAAGCAGCCTTAAAGCCATAAATCTGGGCGATTCCATGATTCAGCAGGTCAAGAATACCAATAGGTTTATTATACGGACTTATTCCGGAGCTACCGCAGATATTATCGGCAGATTAAAATCTGATTTTGGAGAAGATAATATTGTTTTATTGCGCAATGAAAGTGTCGGAGCCATAGTAGGCAAAGATCTCAAGAAAAAAGCTGTATATGCACTAGTCTTCTCTCTTATTGCTATGTGTCTCTATATAGCCATAAGGTTTGAATTAAAATTTGCGATAGCTGCTATGGTAGCCTTAATCCATGATATTTTAATCTGTATCGGAGCCATGAGCTTAACCGGGCGAGAATTTTCTCTTCCTGTGATAGCCGCGATTCTTACTGTCGTAGGTTACTCTATAAACGATACTATAGTTATTTTTGACAGGATACGTGAGAATATGCGCATAGATAAGAAAAAGAATTTTTCAGAACTCGTCAACTATTCTATCGACCAGACTTTAAGCCGTACAATACTGACATCGTTAACTACTTTGCTGACAGTTATATCGCTTTTTATGTTCGGAGGGGAAGTAATCAATACTTTTTCGTTCGTGCTTCTTGTCGGCATAATAGTAGGAACTTATTCTTCTATATTCATAGCCTCTCCTGTGGTTGTGGACTGGATTAGGGGTAAAAGATAATTGATAGATTCGATTCCAAGCCACAAAAAAATCCTTATATTTTCACCCCATCCCGACGACGAAATCATAGGAATGGGCGTTACTATACACAAGATGGTGCAGCGCGGCAATATTTTTAAAATCGCTTACCTTACTAACGGCGAAAGAGGGGTGTTTTCCGATCTGCCCGATCACCGTAAAAAGAAAGTCAGGGTAAAAGAAGCTATCAAAGCTACCTCAGTGCTCGGCGTTAAAGAAAAAGACCTTGTTTTTTTAAGTCTGCCTTTCTATGTAAGCAGGGTTCCGGACTCTGAAGATACAGAGGCGGTTTACGATCTTATGACTACTTTTATGCCCGATATTATTTTTGTCTGCACTGACAAGGATCCTAACTCTACGCACCAAATGGGCTCTCAGGTAGTAGATGAAGCTTTGGTTCAATACGGGATAAAGACCATGGTCTATTGCTATAAAAGTATCTGGGAAGACTTTAAAATAAGGGATGTCAATTTTTTTGTTGGTTTTGAAAGCCCTCTGATGGAGCTCAAAATAATGGCCTTAAAAGAGCATATCTCTCAATTCCAGAACCCTGATTTGAATGACCCCAAAATAGGCTTAATTAAAAAAGTAACCGACAGAGATAGAAAGCTTGCTAAAAATTTGAAGCTCAAGACCGAATATTCCGAGGGGTTTTTGCGCAGTGAATCTTTATGAAAAAAGTCTGGCAGATCCTTTCTCAGGACAAAAAAAGTTCTGCGCTGCTTGAACAGAGGCTTGCTGTATCCAGCCTACTTTCCAAATTGATTTTAAACAGAGGTATTTTTGATCCTGTTGAGGCGGAAAAGTTTCTCTTTAATTCTCTCTATGATTTACCCGACCCCTATCTTTTAAAAAATATGGATAAAGCGGTTAAAAGAATCAAGCGTGCTTTGCAGATGAGAGAGAAAATAATGGTTCTTTCTGATTATGATGTGGACGGCGTAACTTCTTTGGCTTTGCTGTATCAATTTTTCAAAATGAACAACATTGCTATAAACTGGTATCTGCCCCATAGAATAGACGAAGGTTACGGTATTAGCATGGTTGCGGTTGATGCTGCGATTAAAGAAAAAACAGATCTTTTTATATCTGCAGATTGCGGTATAACAGCAGATCAGGAGATAGCAAGGCTTAAAAGTTCCGGCTGCGATGTTATTGTGATAGACCACCACAGGCCTAAGGCAGGATCTCTCCCTCTAGCTGATGCCATAATAGACCCTTGGCAGGAAGATTGCCTCTATCCCGACAAAGACTTGGCTGCCGTAGGGCTGGTATTTAAGGTTTTGCAGGCTATTATGGGCATAGAGAGCAGAGAGCTGCTTGATTTTTTGGATCTTGTCTGTCTTGGCACTGTAGCCGATGTTGCCTCTTTGAGAGGAGAAAACCGTACGCTTGTCAAATACGGCCTTAAAGCTCTCGCAAACACCAGGCGCAGAGGCTTAATCGAACTGTGCAACGTAGCATCTCTTAAATTAGAGAATATAACTGTTAGAAACATAGCTTTTGTACTGGGGCCGCGCTTGAACGCAGCCGGGAGGATAGACTCTGCCGAAGATGCTTTCTCTCTATTGGTTACTGATGATACCGTAAAAGCTCAAAATCTTGCTCTTAAGCTTG
>JAQUNS010000042.1 GCA_028717465.1 Candidatus Omnitrophota bacterium | reverse complement strand
CCGGATCTTGAAAAAGCATCCGGCATGCTTTCAGGCTTAAATTGCGGTGCCTGCGGTTTTTCAGGCTGTGTAAATTTTGCCCAGGCTCTTAAAGAAGGAAAAGATGCCAAGTGCCCCGTTTTGGACGAACAGAAGATGTCTGAGATATACCGGATTCTGGGCCGGGAAGCCGGCCCTGACTTAAAAACAAAAGCCGTTGTATTCTGTATTGCCAGGAGAACAGATAAAAAATTTTATGCCGATTATAAAGGCTTGCCTAGCTGTGCAGCTGCCAATATAAGCTCTTGTTATCAGGCCTGCACTTTCGGCTGTTTTGGATTTGGCGATTGCGCTTTGGCCTGTCCGGTGTCTGCAATAGAGGTTAAAGAAGGTTTAGCCGTTATAGATATAGGTAAGTGCATAGGCTGTGGTTTGTGCGTCAAGTCTTGTCCCCGCGGCATTATCAGAATGGTGCCTATAACAGGGGATTTTCTTCCTTTTGTAGGCTGTTCTAATACAGATAGCACAAAGAGGGTAAAAGAGGCCTGCAGTGTCGGATGTATAGGATGCGGAGTCTGCTTAAAGATCGGTCCGGAAGGCGGATTTAAGATTACTGATAATTTAGCTCAAGCAGATTTTGAAATAGTTAAGAAATATAACAGAGCGGATTACGAAAAAATATCCGAAAAATGTCCTGCCCGCACTATAAGAGTTAATGTTTTAACAATATGAAGAATTTAGCTGTTTTTGTATCCGGGTCCGGCTCCAATCTCCAGGCTATAATAGATGCCGTAGACAGGGGTTTTATTAAAGCAAAACTGGCCCTGGTGGTGTCGGACAATGAAAAAGCCTATGCTTTAGAGCGGGCTAGAAAAAAGAATATAGATACGTTTTATTTTAATCCTAAAAAATATAAAAACAGGCCTGCTTATGAAAGCCTGATAACAGCAGAGCTTTCAAAGCGCAAAATAGATTTTATTGCCCTGGCAGGTTTTATGAGAATACTAAGTTCTGAGTTTACAGCAAAATATAAAAACAGGATAATTAATATCCACCCTGCCTTGCTGCCTTCTTTCCCCGGGCAGCGGGCTTTGAAGGATGCCTTAGATTACGGTGTAAAATATGCCGGGGTAACTGTCCATTTTGTTGATGAAGGTGTTGACTCCGGCCCTGTTATCATGCAAGATATAGAGCCTGTAAGAAACGAAGATACCCAAGAGAGTTTGCTTGATAGAATCCATAAGATAGAGCACCGGCTCTATCCTGAAGCGATCAGGCTCTTAGTTGAAGGCAGATTGGTAGTTGAAGGCAGAAAGGTAAAAATTGAATGAAGCTTGGACTGAACGTAAGTTCTTAGATGGATTGACTTTTGATATCTTCGATGTCAAGGTTTTAATTCGTTCCAACTTAACGTCGGGGCTCATTTAAAAGGAGGGTAAACATGAAGATTAAGCAGATCAAAGCTCGTGAAATTTTAGACTCTCGCGGAAATCCTACAGTTGAAGCCGATGTAGTGCTGGAAGATGGCATAATCGGAAGAGCTGCTGTGCCATCAGGCGCTTCTACCGGTGAGCACGAAGCGCTGGAGCTAAGAGACGCGGATAAAACCAGGTATTTTGGCAAAGGGGTTCTTAAGGCAGTTAAAAACATAGAGAATATTATCGCGCCTGCCCTTATTGGTAAGAAAGCGGATCACCAAAGAGAGATTGACAGCCTGATGCTTGAGCTTGACGGCAGCGATGAGAAAAAGAACCTGGGCGCTAATGCCATACTTGCTGTCTCTATGGCCGTAGCCCGGGCAGCTGCCAACAGCTCTAAAAAGCCTCTTTATAAATACCTGGCTCAGCGGGATAGTTTCTTATTGCCGGTACCATTAATGAATATCATTAACGGCGGCCAGCATGCCGATAATAATCTGGATATCCAGGAGTTTATGATTGCTCCGGTTAATTTTTCTAATTTTCAAGAGGCGCTTCGGGCCGGAGCAGAAATATTTCACTCTCTTAAAAAAATATTAAAATCCAGATCGCTCTCTACCGCAGTGGGGGATGAGGGCGGCGTAGCGCCGGACTTAGATTCAGACGAAGAGGCTCTTAAAGTTATTATGGAGGCTATTGAAAAGGCTTCTTATAGGGCTGGTGAAGATGTCTTTATAGCCTTAGACAGTGCCTCTTGCTCTTTCTACTCCGGCGGGCATTATAATTTCAGAGGTTCTAAAATGGGCTATCAGGATATGAGAGATTACTACAAAGATATATCTGAGCGTTATCCTGTAATATCAATAGAGGACGGTTTGGCAGAAGACGACTGGCAGGGCTGGAGTGCTTTGACTAAAGAGCTGGGCGATAAAATACAGCTTGTCGGAGACGATCTTTTTGTCACCAATGCCAAGAGGCTTAAAAGAGGCATAGATGAGAATATTGCCAATGCCATATTGATAAAGGTTAACCAGATAGGTTCCTTGACCGAGACTATCGATACTATGAAACTGGCCAAAGAATCAGGCTATAACAGAGTAGTATCCCACAGGTCCGGCGAGACAGAAGATACTTTTATCGCCCATCTGGCTGTTGCCACATCTGCCGGCCAGATTAAAACAGGCTCTCTATCCAGATCCGAGCGGATAGCTAAATACAATGAGCTTATGCGTATAGAGCAGGAGCTGGGCGGAAAATCCGAATTTGCGGGCAAATTATGGTTAAAAGGAATAAAAAAAGGCTTCTGCAGGGTATAGCTGTAGTTATAACTGTTATAGCTGTATATTATCCCGGCTACAGAAAAGTTTCTCAGGCCAGAGCCAGAAACGCCAGGCTCAAAGAAGAGCTAGCTGCCTTAATGGAGAGAAACAGCGAGCTTGAGAAAAAGCTTGAACTATTGCAGGGAGATATGGTATACATAGAAAAGCGTGCCAGGGAGAAGCTGGGGGCAATAAAAGAGGGTGAGATTATTTACGAGTTCGTTCCTTCACAATCTGGAGAGTGACTGTATTTGCAGTCTGCATCTCCGTAATCATACTTAAATGATCGCGGGGTGGAGCAGCCAGGTAGCTCGTCGGGCTTAAAGAGCGAGATTGGCATATGGACACTAAACTGAAAGGTGACATCGCAGAACAGGCAGCTGTCCTTCAGGCGTTGAGACGGGGATGGGCGGTTTTAGTTCCTCTTGGAGACCGCTTATCCTATGATTTAGTTTTTGACGTCAAAGGTTTGCTGGTCAAAGCTCAGGTTAAGTGTGCTTGGCGTGATTCTTCTTCTGGTAATTATGTCGTCGACAACAGGCGCACCAAAACAAATAGGCGGGTCATGGTCCGAAAAACATATAAACAATCGGATTTTGATTTCGCCCTAGTTTATATCCCTGAGTATGACATATTCTATGTTTTTCCGGTCGATGTGTTCATCAGCTATGGCAGTGAAATTCACATTGTCGAATTCTCAAAGCGTCAACGAAAACCAAGATCTGCAAAATATCGTGATGCTTGGGATCTGATCTCGCAATGGGCCACACAAGGGGAAACCCGTGTGTTAAACCTGTCAAATTCGGGGAAGCCGTTAGCTGGGTAATCCCGAGCCAAGTCCGCCATGATTTGTGGCGGGAAGGTGTAGAGACTTGATGGCAGGCCCCCTGAAGTACGGGGGAAGGTAAAGTCCAGACTACAAACTCCATTTTGGGAGGCAGCGAAAGCTGTAGTGGTAAGCATAACCCGGAGGCCGCAGGTTCAAATCCTGCCCCCGCAACCATAAATTTATATCGCCAGGTTTAGGCGATATTCTGTTTTTGCTTTAGGCATTTTTCATTCACTTGACACAAACTTGTGAATGTGGTAACTTCTTTAAACATTTTAAGGTGCTATTATGAAGACATTCATGAAAAAGAAAGAGGATATAGTCTCTAGAAAATGTTATCTTGTTGATGCAGATGACCAGGTATTAGGAAGGCTGAGCACCAAGATAGCTGTATTGTTGATGGGTAAGGATTCGCCTGAGTATTCCTGCCATGTGGATTCCGGAGCTACTGTGATTGTAATAAATGCCGACAAGGTCAGGGTTAGCGGCAAGAAGCAGGACAATAAGCAGTATAAGAATTACAGCGGTTATCCGGGCGGCTTGAGAGTTATGAAATTCAAAGAGGTTCTTAAGAGCAAGCCAGAGAGCATAATAAGACATGCAGTTAAAGGCATGCTTCCTAAAAACAAACTACAAGCCCGCAGGATTGCTCGGTTAAAGATTTACTGCGGCTCGGATCATCCTCATCAGGCTCAGAACCCTATCCTTTTGGAGGTTTCTTAATATGGCAAAAGAGGTTCAGAAACAAAAGGTTTTAGCTACTGGTAAAAGAAAGACTTCTGTTGCCAGAGTCCAGCTCACTCCCGGTAGCGGCAGTATTACTGTAAACGGCAGGAGTTTCGACCAATATTTTTCCCGTGCGCTTTACAGGCAATGGGTTACTGCTCCGCTTGAAACCGTCGGCATGCTTAAAAAGTTTGACGTTAAAGTCAAAGTCCAAGGCGGCGGGCCTACAGGACAGGCCGGCGCAATAGGCCTTGGCGTTGCCCGGGCACTCGTTGTTTATGACGAATCTTATCGCCATGCTTTAAGAGAACGCGATCTGTTGACTAGGGATCCTAGAATGGTAGAGAGAAAGAAGTACGGCCTTAGAAAAGCTCGCCGCGCTCCTCAGTATTCAAAACGCTAAACAGGGCTGTCTCTCCGAAAGTCTTTATTATCTGCAGTTTTTCTTTATTTTGGTTTACCCAGGGATAGATATATCTGATCATCTCCCAGTTGAACCTGTCAGCCAGTATATAAGAGACATTGTTTTCTTTTATGTAGAGGGATATTTTTTCTAAATTATAGCTATAGGGCACCTTAACCCCCTTTTTAGATGCTATCAGATAAATTAAGGCAGGGTTTTGAGACAGGACTACAGAATCATTGTCTAAATTATTTTCCAGCCATCTGGCCAGACTTATAAATTCATCTACTTGGGCAGGATAGGCGCGTTCGGTTGTGAACTTGGCCAGCAGCTCTCCGGTTCCGGACAGAATAATCGACATCAATATAAGCAGATATATTATTTTTTTAAGTTTTAAGCCGGTTTTTCTGAGCAGTTTTTCAGCTCCTAAGTATAAATAAAATACCTTTATAAACAGCAGCGGGTAAAAAAACCTGTTATCCTGCCAGGGCCAGGCCAGAAAGAAAACGGCATAGCAGACAAAAAAAGACAGAATAGCTCTGCGCTCTAATGATCTTTTGTTTTTCATGCCTAATACTAGAGTTGGCCAGAATAAAAAAGGCATTATTTTCAGAGTCGAGTCGTTGCTTATAATGCCGGCCGGCAGGCTAAAAAAATAAAATCTTATATTATAAATAATCCGAAGCAATAGATCGCTGGGTTTGATATATCCTAAGTCAGGAGTAAAAGCGTTTTTATAAAGCAGGTATTTTATATGGTAAAATTTATCATTATCTAGCAGGCGGGATTGAATTATAAAAACAGTTATAATTGTTGCAGCCAGCAGAATAGCTGTTGAGAGAATCAGTTTTTTGTCTTTATCTGATTTGCTATAAACAAACAGCGGTATCAGGATAAATATCCCCGTTATTTTGGTAAATATAGCGCAATAACAGCAGATAAAGAGCAGAATCAAACAGGACTTTTTTTTAGATACACTGTATTTTCTTAAAAGTAAAAAAGACGCTGTTAAGAAAAAAACAAACAGAGCCTCTGTCAGTATCTTGTCGCAAAACTTTATAAATAGAGGAGTATAAATAAGCGCAACAAATAGAAACAGCAGCTCTTTTTCTTTTAGGTATATTTTTACCCAGCTTAAGAAAAAAAATAGCGCAAATAAGCCAAGCAGCAGCATAACAGCTTTAAGGACATAAGGGTTTATTCCAAATGCTCTAATCAGCGGAGCCAGAAAGTAGGGCAGGATGTAGTTGTTGTAAAATACCGGGGCATTGTCCGGCCGGTATATGAAGTTATAGCCGTTGCCGTAGGCTATAGACTGTGCTGTTATCAGATAACGTGGGCTGTCGTAAGATATATCGATCTGCGGTTTGGCCAGCATTACTGCTGACAATAAGAAAAACAGTAATGCCAGGTATTTTTTCACAGGCTGTTTAAAGTAAATCTCAGAGAATTATTATTTTTTCTCCAGCACTCTCTCTATGCATTGAATAAGCTCTTGCGGGGTAACCGGTTTGGCCAGGAATGTCCGGCCGCCTATTGTGCCGCTG
>JAQUNS010000041.1 GCA_028717465.1 Candidatus Omnitrophota bacterium | reverse complement strand
CCGCAGTAATAAGTATTATGAAACTCCTAGCAAAACACTTAAGATGCAGCGAATCTTTGCGCTCTTTGCGCTTACGGAGTTTTAATATTCGCTTTCTCTCTCTCGCTTTCATATAATTCATAAGCCTCTAATAGTTTTTGTACCAATTCATGCCTAACAACGTCGTCCCGCATCATATATACAAACTTGATATCATCTATCCCTTTTAAAATTTCAACTGCTTTCGTCAGCCCGGACACTATACCATTGGGCAAATCGCTCTGAGTAATATCTCCAGTAATAACGGCTTTGGAATCAAAACCCAGCCGGGTTAAAAACATCTTCATCTGTTCGGGGGTAGAATTTTGGGCTTCATCTAAAATAATAAAAGCATCGTTAAGAGTCCGGCCTCTCATATATGCTAAAGGAGCAACTTCAATAATTCCGACATCGATATAACCCTCTATCATATTAGGCTCCATCATATCATATAAAGCATCATAAAGAGGCCTTAAATACGGCGAAACTTTATCGCGCATATCACCGGGCAAATATCCCAGTTTTTCGCCCGCCTCAATCGCCGGTCGCGTTAAGATAATACGAGAAACCTTCTGGTTTTTAAGGGCGTTAACAGCCATAGCCATAGCAAGGTAGGTTTTACCTGTGCCGGCAGGGCCTATGTTAAAAACAATATCATAGCTCCTTATAGCATCAACGTATTGTTTCTGGCCGTGTGTTTTAGGGGTTATGTATTTTTTCTTGGAATAAACCTCTATTCTGTCCAAATATACTTCGTGTATAGCCTCAGCATTTCTATTTAGCAGCTTTAGAGCATAGATTACATCATGTTTTCTTAAGTAAGACCCTTCATTGACAACAAGAGCAAGCTCTTGAAAAAGCTTCTCGGTAAGCCTGACTCTGTCTTCGCTGCCTTTGATTATAAAAGTATTGCCCCTGGCAATAACATTCAAACCCATCTCTTTTTCTATCAGCTTTACGTTTTCGTCAAACCTTCCGGCAATCATCTGGGCAACTTTGGAATCTTTAAACTCTAGAAGCCTTTCGTTCATTTTATATATTTCAAACTATCTTCCTGAACCGGAACCTTCAATATCATGCCCGGATTTAAATTATGGGAGTCCTTTATCACGTCTCTATTATGCTCATATATTATATTCCACTTAGCTGCGTCTCCGTAGATTTTCTTGGAAATACTCCAGAGGCTCTCGCCAGAAGAGACCTTATACTCTATGTAGCCGGATTGGTTAACTTCACATTGCCGGGCATCTTTATCCGGTAAAACCGCTTCGGGCTGCTGCTTGACTGGCTCCGGGCTTACTCTCTCTTGAACTTTTTCGGATGAAGTATAAATATACACTGCACTGCTGTCTCTTTTATAAAGATAACCTTGATTGCCCCAAATGGTCTCATCTTTATAGCCGGACCCCGGTTCCTTTTTAAACATATCGGGTACTTCTATCTCCAGTTCATAGATTATCTTTTTTCTTATCTGCCTATCAGATCCTATCTCCGGAACCCCCTTCATATAACCCTGATTGCCGGAAATATCCTGGTCAGGCATCATGATCTCTCTAGTGCCGGTCTTTACGCATCCGCAAACAATAATTAAGGCTGATGCAAAAACCAGGTAAATGAAACCGATATTCTTCACAGGTTACCTCCTTTCCCTAAATAATAAATACTGTTTATACCGACGCTCTAAAGGCTGCCCTGCAGTGCCGTTAAAAATATCTTTCAATTTATCGGTACTATTGTCATTCCTGTTCTTTTAAAACCTTGATCTTAAGTTCCAATAATTGGTTGATATCAACAGATGAAGGCGCATCGGTCAAAAGGCAGATGCCGCGCTGCGTCTTTGGAAAAGCTATAACATCCCTTATGCTATCCCTATTTAACATTAAAGCAACCATTCTATCTAAACCTAAGGCAAAACCGCCATGAGGTGGTGCCCCGCACTCCAAAGCCTTTAAAAGAAAACCGAATTTTCTTTCCGCATCATCGTCGCTTATGCCTATGGTTTGAAATATCTTTTTCTGCAGATTTCTATCGTGGATTCTTATACTGCCGCTGCCAAGCTCTACTCCGTTTAAAACTAAGTCGTAGGACCTGGCTCTTATTTTAGCCATATCTTTACCTATCAAACCTACATCGTCAGGATGAGGAGCGGTAAAAGGATGGTGTTCCATATCCCACTTACCAGACTCTTCGTCCATCCTGAAAAGAGGAAAATCATTTATCCATAAAAAAGAGAGTTCCTCATTTCTTTCCTTTCTTAAATCAGGCTTATCAGATCCGTATCTTTTAACAGCATCTATATATTTAAGGCGTAAAAAAGGCGTCTTCAAATCAATGTTCAATGTTTTTTTAAAGACCTGGCTCAGTAAACCTTCAATTAAATTGAAAATATCTTCTTCGTCTATAAAACTCATTTCCAAATCAAGTTGGGTAAATTCCGGTTGCCTGTCAGCCCTTAAATCCTCGTCTCTAAAACACCTTGCTATCTGAAAATACCTGTCGAATCCGGCTACCATAAGAATCTGCTTAAAGAGCTGGGGTGATTGAGGCAAAGCATAGAAATTTCCAGAACGCAAACGGGCAGGTACAAGATAATCCCTGGCCCCTTCCGGAGTAGACTTTGTCAATATAGGAGTCTCGACATCGAGAAAACCCTGGCTATCTAAAAAATATCTCATCTCTTTAGTAACCCTGTCGCGAAAAATGAAGTTATTTTGTAGTCCTTCTCTCCGTAAATCCAGATATCTGTATTTTAAACGCAGTTCCTCGGCAACTTCCGTATCAGAATCAAGCTCAAAAGGCAGATTTAAGCATCTATTTAAAATTTTTATCTCAGAAGCCAGAATCTCTATAAAACCTGTCGGTATTTTATCGTTTATCGTACCTTTTGGTCTTTTATTAACAATACCTCTCAATAAAATAACATCTTCTTTAACCAGGCTTTTAACTGTATCAAAACCTTCTTTTAAAACACTTGGCACACAGACAACTTGAATTACTCCCTCTCTATCTCTTAAATCAAGAAAGACTACTTTGCCATGCTCCCTTATCCTGTACACCCATCCGCACAAAGATACGGCTCTATTTTCATCTTTTAAATTCAGTTTTCCGCAATAATCAGTTCTTAGCAATTGACTCCTCCCTTGATCGTTTTAAAAACATCTTTTCTCGTGAGGCTCTTTTGTTCTCCTGTCGACATATCTTTTAATGAACAGACCCCCTTCTGCGCTTCTTCTTGGCCAATTATTAAAACAAACCTGGCTCTTCTATCGTTAGCAAGGCGCATCTGTGACTTGACAGACCTGCCCTGAAAATCTATATCCACAGATATATTCTCAGCTCTTAAAAAGTCAGCCTCTTTCAGGGCCTCACCTACCAATTTATAATCCTGTAAAACTATAAAAACATCTAGCATCCTAGAACAGCTAGGCAGATTAGCGGCAATAAATGACAGTCTTTCCAGCCCAAAAGCAAAACCTACCGCTCCTTCAGGACGTCCCCCCATATCTTCTACAAGATTGTCATAACGGCCACCTGCGCCTACTGCATTTTGAGCGCCTAAACCGGTATGTATTACTTCAAAAACAGTCCTGCTGTAATAGTCCAATCCGCGTACTAGGAAATTATTCTCTCTATACTGAAAACCCATTCCATCAAGGCATCTTTTTAGTTCCTGAAAATGGTTAATGCAGTCCGGACATACCGCTTTTTTGATATCTACATTCAGATTGCCAAGAACATCCCGGCAAGCCTGGTTCTTGCAATCCAAGACCCTTAAAATATTTCTCTCAAATCTATCCGAACACTTTGGACAAAGATCCGGTATATTTTTACCTATTATATCTTTAAGATAACCGGCTATCTTTTTCTTGTCTTTCCTGCAACCTAAAGTATTTAATTCAATAATCGAACCTTCAATTCCTATGCTTCTCAATAGCCTGTTGGCCAACATTATTGTCTCACAGTCCAATTCCGGACCGTAAGAGCCTATAGCTTCTACGCCAAACTGATGGAACTCTCTCTTCCTGCCCTTTTGGGGCCTCTCTGCCCTGAACATAGCCCCGGAATAATATAATTTCACAACTCCCGGGCTCTGGTACAGGCTATTCTCAAGATAGGCCCTGATAATAGAGGCTGTGGCCTCCGGACGTAACGACAGGTCCCTGCCGGACCTATCCTGAAATTGAAATATCTCTTTTTCGACTATATCTGTGGCCTCTCCTATGCTGCGCCTGAATAATTCGCTATGCTCTATAACAGGAGTCTGAATCTGGCTATAGCCGTAAAGCCCACAGATGTGCTTGAAAATATTATCTATCTGCTGCCATTTCTCAGATTCTGTTCCAAAAATATCTTCTGTACCCCTTACTCTTCTATATTTCATACTAACCGTGTAAAGCCTGCTAACACCCTATACCTGTTCTAGTATAGTACTATTAGCTTGCCGGATGCATTCAAAAAAACATAAATGTTATTATTTTAAAGCCCGCCTCTCCATATAGTGCAATATAAAAGAGACGGGCTTATAATCTGATTTTTAACTTGCTCTCTTTACGTTTGCTGCCTGAGGACCTTTGGGTGTTTCAACTATATCGAATTCGACTTCGTCGCCTTCGGCGAGCGTTCTGTAACCATCGGTTTGAATCGCAGAAAAATGGACAAAAACATCCGCCCCTTCTTCCGGAGTAATGAAACCGAAACCCTTTTGATTGGAAAACCATTTTACCTTACCTTTACTGCTCATGCTTCACCTTCCCTCTTACTTGCTTTTCATACAGCCAGGTGAATATGAAAAGAAGTCAACATTCACCCCTTTTAAAAGAGGCCTATTTTAATCTTGCCTTTAGTTCCAATCCTGGCTTAAAGACCACTACTCTTCTTGACGGCACAGGCACAGTCTCCCCGGTTCTGGGATTACGACCCTGCCTGGGTTTCCTCATTTTTACCTTAAAAACACCGAAATTCCTCAACTCAATACTTTTGCTTTCCAGCAAAGCCTCGGCTATAGTATCCAATACCATCTGAACAGTGTTTTTGACTTCAGTCTGTTTATAATTTGTTTTTTCTACGATTTTATTCACAATATCTTTTTTAGTCATTTTAAACCTCCTTTGCCGTAAAACCTCAAGTTTAAATTAACACAACCATAAATAACTGTCAAGATAATTACCATAACTAAAACAACTGCAATAAGATAGATGTTTTTACCTTAAAATAAAGCTAAATTTTGACAATCTCTATGTTGCCGCAAAAAGCTATCTTATCATCAATAATTATAATTATGCCTAATATCTCTCTTATCATAGAGTAGCAATCTATTGTGTTTTCGATATCGGATGAAGATTTGACCATATTGCCGACAGCCGTAGCAAAAGCATCTGCTAAGACAGCTGACTTGGCTATGACAGTTACGGCATCAGCCTTGCCAAAACTTAAAGAATGCCCAACCTTGCCGGAAGAAGTACAAACTCCGCAGGGCATATCCTGAGCTTTGATCTTTAAGCCTATCCTGCCGGATAAAATAGAATTTCCAGCATATATGGCAACGGTTTTAGAACTGGTTGTTTTGATGTAAATATCGCCGCCGTTTTCGACAATTATATTCTCAGTTAACGGCTTTAAGTCTTTTGCTACGAAATCAGAGAATGCCCCGGCAACGGCAGCCATAGGCCCGACTCCGGCTAAAGAAGCAGCATAAGCCATCTCCTTTACAATAGAAGGCGCTCTAAGATCAATTTTAACCGGTTCCAGGGAATCTAAAAAACAGCTGTCCCGTTCAATATAACTCTTTAAGGAATACCTGTGTTTTTCAACCGAATTTCTGGCTTCTTCTTTTAAGTTTTTATCTGCGGCTATAAAAAGATCGGTCTCTTCGACCTGCACTGTAAAGCAAGTTAAGTCCTGGCCTTTAATCCAGTCTCTGTAAAATCTATCTTGCATATTGTTCAAGCAGAAAACAAAAATATCTTTGATATCGCTTCAGAAATCAACTTCCATAGCGCGGGTAGGGCATATTTTGACGCAAATCTCGCAGCCAATACATTTTTTTTCTTCGAAAATTACCTTTCGTGAAGCCCTATCTTCAAACAAAGCCCCGGTCGGACAATAGACTATACACAGCCCGCAATGAGTACATTTATCTTCGTTTCTTATTACGTCCTTACTGAGAGACTGGACTAAGACTCCGCTATCCTTTAAAAATTTTATGGCC
>JAQUNS010000040.1 GCA_028717465.1 Candidatus Omnitrophota bacterium | reverse complement strand
AAACTGGTTGGCCCTGATGAGTCTGATTCTTCCAAAGGCTTAATTTCGGTGGGCTCGCCTATAGGCAGGGCTCTTTTAGGCCACAAAACAGGCGATCAGCTCCAGGTCAAGGTCCCGGCCGGAATTTTAAAATACCGGGTTACTAATATCTCCAGATAGCCGGCAGCTATTCAAGCAGCGAATATATTTTAATTTTTGGTTATAACCAAGCATATGAAAGAAGAACCGTTTAGATTTTACAGCAGGTTAAATCTTTCTGAGCTGACCGGCATTAGGGCAGCTACTTTGCTTCAGCTGGCAAAATGCATAAAGCAGGCCCCCGACTCCTGCATCTACCATCATACTCACAGGTATCTGCAGATTCATCAGCATATCTGCCCGGAACCGCCTAATGACTTTGCTTACTGGGTCAGCACTATAATGAAAGAAGAGGAGCTGGCCGAGAAGCTCACCAGCATAGATGTGATAAGGTTCCCTTCGATATCCGAACTAAGAAAGACTGTTGCTCAAGTTATTACGGATTATGTTTCCGGAAATCCCAAAGCAAAATTCAAATTTGCCAAGCAGAATCAGGAGTTTCATTTTATAAAATCGGTAAGTTTTATATTCTTTGCAAAACAGGAAGCCTATGACCTAAAAAGTTTTTTAGGCGCTTTGCAGAAAGTAACGATAAGCTCTATTTATTTTCATATGTTTGAATCCAAAATCAGGCTGGGGAAAGAGAGCAATGATTTTTCATTCTGGCTGGCCGAATCCCTGGGTGAAGATGAATTAGCTCATCGTATATCAAGCTTAGACCCCTATGCTTTTACTATGGAGGGGTTGCGCTTTAAATTGATAGCTCTGGTGAAAAACTCTTTAAAATGAATAAACTGCAGGATTACAGCGATATTGTTGGCGCTTATACTATCGATGAGCTCAAGATTCTGGCCGAGATGCTCCAAAGGAGGCCTATCCAGACCATAAACTCTACGGCTGTAGGCGGAGGCGTTGCCGAGATACTCAACCGGATGGTGCCTTTACTTAAAGAGATGGGCGTTAATATCCGGTGGGATGTAATAAAAGGAGGCATGGATTTTTTTGACGTTACCGAAAAATTTCACAACGCTCTTCACGGCGAAAGAGTTGAGGTAACAGGCAGAGATTATGAAGTTTTTTTAGAGACCAGCAAGCGCAACATCGAGGAGATGGAGATATCCGGCGACATAGTATTTATCCATGATCCCCAGCCTGTGGCTCTAATAAAAAGGCGCAGCGGAAATAAATGGATTTGGCGCTGCCATATAGACGTCTCTTTACCCCATGAGGGTGTCTGGAATTTTGTCAAAGGTTTTGTTAAAGATTACGATGCTTCGGTCTTTTCGGCGCCGGATTTTTCCCATCCGCTTACAATAAGGCAGTTTTTGATTGCGCCCTCGATCGACCCTTTAAGCGATAAGAACAAAGATATTCCCCAGGAGACAATAGACCAAACCCTGATTAAATACAATTTAAATACCGATAAACCCATTATCACCCAGATTTCTCGTTTTGACAGGCTAAAAGACCCGCTGGGAGTGATTGAGGCTTATAAGCTGGTAAAAAAATATATTGATTGCCAACTTGTTTTAGCCGGAGGGACGGCAATCGATGATCCGGAAGGCATGAAGGTATATGAAGAGGTTCAAAACAGAGCTTCCGGAGATAGCGATATCCACGTTATTATCATGCCTCATAACGATATTGAAGTTAACGCTCTTCAGCGCGCTTCCAACGTTATAGTCCAGAAGTCACTCAAAGAAGGTTTCGGTTTAACCGTGACCGAGGCTTTATGGAAAGAGAAGCCTGTAGTTGCTTCTGCTGTCGGGGGCATACCTTTGCAGGTTAAGCATAAGTTTTCAGGCCTGTTGTGCTACTCTGTAGAAGGAGCGGCTTTTAATATAAAACAGCTTCTTAATAATAAAGAGTATGCTTCTCAGCTGGGCAAGAACGGCAAAGAGCATGTCAAAAACAATTATCTTTTAACCAGGCACTTAAAAGACTACATGCTTGTTTTTTTGAGCCTCTACTACAATAAAGATATCATCAATCTTGATTAGGCTCACTTTTTATTGCCACCCCCTAACCGTGTCAACCTACGCGGTTGACACGGTTAGGTTAGGTTGACACAGGGCCTTTTATTTTTTTGAAGATAGATAATATAATAATCTTTAAATCAAGTGAAGACATTGATACTTATTCCGACCTACAATGAGAAGGATAATATCCTGCTTTTGATATCGGATATAAGGGCATCTTATCCTGACTGCGATATTTTAGTAGTTGACGACAGCTCTCCCGACGGTACGTATCAACTGGTTGAAAAGCTCTCTTTAAAAGACAGCAATATCAAGCTTCTGTTAAGAGAAAAAAAGGAAGGGCTTGGCGCCGCATTGTTTTCAGGCTATCGCTACGCTTTTTTAAATAATTACGACAAGGTAGTCCAGCTGGATGCTGATTATTCCCACCCAGTCAGTTATATAAGCGCAATATTACCGGCTTTAGACAGGGCCTCTCTTGTGATATGCTCCAGAAATGTTTCCGGAGGCGGCACCGAAAATTGGGCTATGTTTAGGATAATTTTGAGCCGCTTGGCAGGATTTACTGCCAGCTCTTTACTGGGGCTTAAAGCAAAGGACCCGACATCCGGATTTAGAGGTTTTTCCAAGGGCCTGATTACATGCCTAGTTACAGAATATAAACCGGTATCAAAAGGCTATCTTATCCAGGTAGAGACTACTCTTATTGCTAAAACTCTCAAATGCGGAGTGCTGGAGATACCGTTTATTTACAGAGAACGCCAAAGCGGAGCATCTAAATTGGGTACAGTTGAAACATTTAAATCCGGATTGGCCCTGGCGCGCCTTATTTTCAAAAGATATAATTGAATAATTGTGCCATAGAGTATAAAATCTCTTAGATGAAGTATAAGGTTTTATATTTTTTACTGGCAGTATCATTAGGGTGCGCTTCTTCACCGTCAAAAAGATACTCGCCTTATTACAGCAGTATCTCCTCAAAAGATCCGCTGTCTTTGGCCGAGTTTGCCCGCAAGCATGATTTCCAGATAGATTTTGACCCTTTTTTGAAAAAAGTATATCTGAACAAAGGCGAAGACATCAAAATGGTCTTTGTCTTGGAGTCTGCGGTTGCGCTGATCAACAACAATACAGTACAGCTAAAAGATACTTTACAGGTAAAAGGCGGGGATATTTTCCTCTCATCCGAAAGCGCCAGGATAATATTGGGGCATATTTATTACGGCAAGAAAACTGAATCCAAAGCTTACAGAAAGACGACTGATATCTACAAGATAAAAACCATTGTTATAGATCCAGGCCATGGCGGCAAAGACCCCGGCGCAGTAGGGCCCAGCGGCGCCAAAGAGAAGGATATAGTTTTAAGCATAGCCAGGCTGCTTAAAAACAAACTGGAGCGGTCAGGGTATAAGGTAGTTATGACCAGAGATGACGACAGTTTTGTGTCGCTTTGGAGAAGGGTTGCTCTTGCCAATAGAGCAGGTGCGGACCTGTTTATCTCTATACATGCTAATAGCGCCAGAGCCAGGAGCGCTTCCGGTTTTGAGGTTTTTTATCTCTCTGAAGCCAGCGATGACGACGCTAGGGCATTAGCCGCTGCCGAAAATCATCCCTTGGGGTTTGAAGAGAGCATAACTGAGGACCTAAATGTCCAGGCTACAATCTGGGATCTGCTCTATTCTGAAAACAGGCAGGAGTCTATGAGTTTAGCCAGAAAAATCTGCCTGTCGCTGGAAAGCAGCCTTTTATCAGTCCGTAACAGGGGAGTCAAAACTGCTAATTTCTATGTTTTACGAGGCGTGCAGATGCCGGCCGTTCTTGTTGAGGTCGGGTTTTTATCCAATAAGTACGAAGAGTCAAACTTGACTCAATGGAAGTTTAAATCCGATATAGCGGATGCCATAACAGAGGGGGTTAAATCTTATGAGCAGGAGTATCTGGTCAGGCTTGGATATTAAAGCTCCAAAAGAGCTGCCTATAGGCGTCTTTGATTCAGGCGTGGGCGGCCTTACTATAGTTAAAGAGATGTTAAACATATTGCCCAAAGAATCAATTATATACCTGGGCGACACCGCAAGAGTGCCTTACGGAGGCAAGTCTTGCGAGACTGTCCTGCGTTTTACAAAAGAAGCTGTTGATTTTTTTATTACAAAGGGAGTCAAGCTGCTGTTAATCGCCTGCAATACTTCTTCCAGCCTGGCTTTGCCGTATTTAGGAGAAGACTATGATTTAGCCATGCTGGGAGTTGTTGATGCCGGAGCGGAGGAAGCTGTCAAAGTGAGCAGAGTCAAAAGAATAGGTGTTATAGGAACCAAAGCTACAATAGCAAGCGGAATATATGAGCGCAAGATAAAAGAGCTCGATTCCAAGATAGAAGTATTTTCCAGTTCCTGCCCTCTTTTTGTGCCTCTGGTCGAGGAAGGCTGGGCAGAAGATGCTATCTGTTACAGGATAGCCGAGCGGTACCTGAAAGAATTAAAAAACAAAAAAATAGATACTCTTATTTTAGGATGCACTCATTATCCTTTGATGAAAAAGATAATCCAGTACGGCATAGGAGAGAGCGTTGCGCTTATAGATTCGGCAAAGTTATTTGTAAAGCAGGTAAGGAGGTTATTATCTAACTGCGACAAGCTCTCTGCTGGAGTTAATCCAAGCTATGAGTTTTATGTTACCGATGAGGCTAATCAGTTTAGCCAGATGAGCAGGCTATTTTTGGGGTCTAATTTAGCCCAGGCCCAGAGAGTAGAGTTAAAGGAGCATAAAAATGTATCAAATTTCAATAAAGTCTAACTTTTCCTCAGCCCATAACTTAAGGGAGTATAAAGGCAAATGCGAAAATCTGCACGGCCACAACTGGAATGTCGAAGTTTTTATTGAGTCCGGTTTTTTAAATAAAGAAGGCATGGTTTTAGATTTTAAGGATGCCAGGATTTGCCTGGACAATGTTATTAACGGGCTTGACCACAAGTATATAAATGAAATACCGCCTTTTGATAAATTAAACCCGACATCTGAGAATATTGCCAAGTTCATATTTGAGAAACTGAACCTGGAATTATCAGCCCTGAATTTGAAAGTCAAAAGGGTCGATATCTGGGAGACCGATAATTCAAAAGCAGCTTACTATCAGGATATATAGATTGTACGGATGATTGTTTTGATCACTGAAAAACATGAGAAGAAATAAGAAAGCGCTAGTGTTATTGTCGGGAGGGCTAGATTCGGCGGTCACCCTTTATTATGCCCTGGATAAAGGATATAACTGTTCTGCTTTAATTTTTAACTACGGCCAGAGGCATTCCAGAGAGATTATATCCGCTAAAAAAACAGCTGAACTGGCAGGAGCCGGATATAAGGTAATAGATTTAGATTTCAGCTGGAGCAAGAGCGCTCTTTTGGATAGTTCTGCCGAGCTGCCCAAGGGAAGATTAAACAGAAAAGAGATACCTTTGAGCTATGTACCGGGCAGAAATATTGTTTTTCTTTCACTCACTTTAAGCTATGCAGAGGCAGGAGATTTTAGTGAGATATTTATCGGGGTAAACGCTCTGGATTATTCTGGATACCCGGATTGCAGGCCTTCTTTTATAGACGCATTCAATAGGGTAGCAGAGCTTGGCACCAAGAGCGGGGTCGAGGGTAAGCCCATTAAAATATCGGCCCCCCTGCTTAAACTTAAAAAATCAGAGATTATACTGCTGGGCAGTAAGCTGGGAGTGCCTTTTGAATATACCTGGTCCTGTTATCAGGGCGCCGGCTCTCCCTGCCGGGAGTGTGACTCCTGCCTGATAAGAGAGAGAGGCTTTAAAGAAGCTAATATCGAAGACCCGGTAGTAAAATTAAATATCAAATATCAAAAATCAAATATTAAACATAAAAAACTAAAAGCGAACGATAGGCTCGGGAGTTGGAGAAGTAAAAATATTTAAATTTTGCTATGTAATTTTGCATTTTGATGTTTAATTTTTAATATTAATTGTTATGGATGAATTAAAAGCAAAGATTTCCGAAATTTTTTACTCGGTTCAAGGCGAGGGGATATATGTCGGCTATCCTCAGATCTTTATCAGGTTCTGGGGCTGCAATTTAAAAAACTGCCGCTACTGCGACACCCAGAGCAAGTATTTCAAAGAATACGGCATCCAGGATTTAAAAATAGAAATTGAGCTGATAAAGAAAGATTGCCATTCTTTATCGATTACAGGCGGTGAGCCGCTGCTGCAGGTTG
>JAQUNS010000039.1:3570-6296 GCA_028717465.1 Candidatus Omnitrophota bacterium | reverse complement strand
ATTTCTGATATAGGTAGCTTAAGTAAATTTAAAGAAAGTCTGGGTTTAAACAATTTAGAATGTTCCTATTCTATTACTCCTAAAGAGGATGGAGAATATTTAAGTGAAGATTTTTCCATACCAGATGATGCATTAGCGGAACTTTTTAAGATTTATAATACTGAAGGGGTATTAAGTCGAATTTTCCCAGATAGAAGCGATAATTGCTTGTGCTCTGCCTGGATGAGCAGGTGCTATATATCTGCCTATGGAGATGTAAGGCCTTGCGTTGTTTTTCCCAAAAAGGGCTGGACAATCGGAAACCTAAGAGAAGAAAGTTTAAAGGATGTATGGTCTAAGAACATAGATATAGATGGAGTTTCTTTGCGGTCATTTAAAATAAAAAATTATCCTGTGTGTAACCAATGTGACACATTGAAACACTGTACATTATGCCCGGGTTTAGCCATTCTTGAAAACGGTTGTCTAGGTCCGGTGAAAATGAGGTGTCAGCTTGCAAGGTCAAGAAAAACATTTATGGAATCCTTAACCGTAAAGGAGGTATTATGAAAAAATGTAAAAATATAAAAAAGATCAAAAAATACGAAAAGCCTAAAATATTTTCGGACAAAGTTGCTAAAGAAACTCCCGTAGCCTTTTTGGCTTGTACTCAATGTGCTCTAAATTGTACTGTTCCTTCGGATCCTCCGTCCGCTGGTATCGGATGGACTTAAAATAACGCTCCTTTTGATAAAATTATAAATATTATTATGTATATCTTATGTTTTTCACCAAAATCTATTTAGCTGAAATAGGTGCTTCTATTAAATCTGATAATGAAGAATTTATTCGAGTTTTTAATCGAAGATTTAGAGGTTTTTGTATCAATGACAAGCTGGCTTCACATTTTACAATAAATGTTTCTGCAGATAATGATTGGAGTAACGATGGAACAAGCGTTAAGGGGCTTTATAAAATTAAAATGTCAAGCTCGAGACTCATAGTTAGTGATAGATATTTAAAATGTAGAGGAAATTTTGTTTTTGCTTGCGATAAAGGAGAGATAGGAATAAATGATTATTGGTATCATTCCCTAGTCCCTTATATGAGCAGAGTTTTCGCTTATTATCTATTAAATAACGGTGGTTTTTTTCTTCACAGTGCCGCAGCTGTTAAAAATGGAATATGTTATGTTTTTCTAGGTCCATCAGGTGCCGGCAAAACAACCATTGCTAATATTTTAAAAAACAAAGGTTATAAAATTCTACACGATGATTTTGTATGTATAAATTCTAAGGGAAAAACTTATAGTGTATATAACCATCCTTTTAAAACAGGGTCTTTTTTTTGTTATGATAATTTTTTAATAGATAGAATTAATATATTTTTTTTGGAAAAAGGTAAAAAAAGTTCTATAAAAAAAGTTTTCAATATAAACTATATTTCTGATTTGATTAAAAATATTTATCAATTTAACGATTATTTATTTTTACTCAAGAATAATTTTGATATAAGTTGCAAGTTTATCAAGCAGTCAGATGTCTACAGGTTTACATTTAACTACTATGACAGAAGTTGGGCCGGCTTATTTTAATTCTGATTAATAATCACATTTTTGGTATCTTTTCCAATAAATCTAACTGTTTGTTTAATTTTTACGGTTATTTTTTGCAATATTAAAAAAGGGCTCTTGTATTTAAGTAGAACATGTATTATCCCCCAAAGTGGGAGTAGGTACTTGATAATATAATAGGTGGACTGCATCATGCGCATATTTAGCATTTTGCCATTTTTTTTCTTAACAAATTCTACCCGTCCGATAAAGATGTCCCTAAATATCATTTCTGTAGCTTTGCAACGTAAACAGGCATCTGCTTTGGTAAAAATAATGTTTTGTTCTTTTTTCATTACTCTATGTGCTATCCAACTGTTCTTTTTATTTTCGTAGACAATAATGTTGCCAGGCTTAACTTTATCCCAGGCTATTGATTGGATAAATAATACATCGCCTTCTTCAATCCAAGGCTTCATACTATTGCCTTCTATCGTTGCTTGAATTAATTTTTGACTTGGTTTGTGCATGAGTTAATTTTATATCAAATCGTTATTTTATAATAGCTATAATCGCAAAGTTACTGAATATGCCGCAATTCTGTATTTTATCAGTTGTATATTTCTCTGTTTATATTACAATTAAACAGTGATTTGTAGTTCGGTATTTATCAAATTAATTTTTATATCGGGCATTCAGCCCCGATGGCTAGAGCCCAGAGGGAAAAACCGTAGGTTATAGATGTTGCTTGTGCTAAAATACGTTGCAAATCCGGAGGCGTGGCAGAGCGGACAAATGCGGCGGTCTTGTTAATGAGCTCCCAAGTTATGGAGCGAAGAGAACATAAGTTGGTTGAGCGAATTAATCCCGATGGCTAGAGCCCAGAGGGCATTTAGCCCAGAGGGAAAAACCGTAGGTTATAGATGTTGCTTGTGCTAAAATACGTTGCAAATCCGGAGGCGTGGCAGAGCGGACAAATGCGGCGGTCTTGAAAACCGTTGTCCTTCACAGGACCAGGGGTTCAAATCCTCTCGCCTCCGTTGTTTCTTCCTCTATTGAAAAACCATCAGGCCAGAATTGGGGATGGTTTTTCGAAACATAGACAAGAGAAACAACGGACTCCTGTGAGGCTCCGTCCGACAGGAGTACCATCTAACAAGGCCTCTATTGAAAAACCATCAGGCCAGAATTGGGG
>JAQUNS010000039.1:0-3560 GCA_028717465.1 Candidatus Omnitrophota bacterium | reverse complement strand
AAGATTTCTATCTGGCTCTGTTCGGAGCTAAGATCCTAACAGCTAGGTTCTGTGATACGTGGAAAAATATTGCATATTGTAAATATAGTCTAGGGCTGTTAATATATTCTTAGGAGGTGAGATTAATGGTTAAATTCAGCAATATATCAGAGGCAAAGATCAGCCGTGCAATAGTCAAAGAATTTAGCGAAATGCTTTCTGATTACATAGAATCAGAGGTTATTATTGTGGGCGCAGGTCCTTCTGGGCTTATGGCCGGTAAAAGATTAGCTGAAAGTGGAGTAAAGACGCTTTTAATTGAAGCCAATAATTATCTGGGCGGTGGATTTTGGATGGGTGGTTTCTTTATGAATACGGTAACATTCCGTGACCCTTCCCAGAGAATCTTAAAAGAGTTAGGCGTGCCGTACAAAGAGCCGGAACCGGGCCTATTTACAACAGACGGTCCTCATGCCTGCGCGCGCCTAATAGCCGGCTGCTGCGATGCCGGGGTAAAGATATTGAATCTTGTCAGGTTTGAAGATTTAGTTTTAAGAGAGAACAATAGGGTTGGAGGCATAGTTATCAACTGGTCTGCGGTGGGGAGTTTGCCCAAGCAGGTGCGCTGTATAGATCCGATAGCTATTGAAACCAAAGTTGTTATAGATGCCACAGGACACGATGCCTGCGTATGCAGAAAGTTATCCAATTTTGGGCTGCTGGAGATGAAAGGCGAAGGTGCTATGTGGGTTGAAAAATCAGAGGATGCTATAGTGGAAAATACCGGAGAGGTTCATCCCGGCCTGCTTGTCAGCGGTATGGCAGTAGCTACTGTATACGGTATACCCAGGATGGGCCCTACTTTTGGCGCTATGCTTTATTCCGGAATTAAAGCTGCCGATGAGGCTGCAAGGATTCTGGCCTCTGTAAATGTCGGTTCTTCTGAAGATAGCCGGATTTAATAGTTTAATAGCCGGTTGTTTTAATGCAATCGGCTGATTTCTAAATGGCATAGATGGAGCTTAGCGCTTCTAATCATTCCAATCTCGGAAAAGTAAAAATATTCTGCTTAATTGTTTTAATTTTTCTGATTCATTCGGTCAATAACTATATAGTTATTAATAATGATAATCTGCCCCTATTGTATGATCAGCGAGGTTTTTACCATAATTCTCTGGCCATAGACACAGCTTTAGAGAATTATAAAGCTTCAATTGATGTCGAAGAATTATCAGAAACCTTACGTGATATGACTATATATCCGCCCTTAAGGCACTTAATCAGTGTTTTGTTTTACTCCTTGATGGGTAAGAGCTATAAGGTCGCTCTGTATACTAATTTGATCTATTTTTTTATGCTGATGTTTTTTTTCTATAAGCTTGTAAGTTTAATTTTTGATAAAGAGACCGGGATTCTGGCGTGCTTTATAATATCTTTTTTGCCAGGGGTGTTTGGATTCTCAAGGCTCTATATGCTTGATTTTGCTGTTTTATCTCTAATGCCTTTGGCGCTATTTTTTTTCTATAAGACTAATTTTTTTACCCATAAGTTTTATTCTTTTATCTTTGGATTTATTTTAGCCATAGGCTATCTTCACAAACAGACATTTATTATTTTCATGCTGCCGTTTTTAATATACTGCCTTTTTGTTTCATTTATAAAACATAAAAACAACGAGCTTATTTTAGGGAAAATAATTACGGGTTTATTTTTAGCGCTGGCAGGTTTTTTACCCGCATTAGTTTGGACTGTTTTTAGCCTCCATGGACAACAATTTCTCGTAAAGGCCAGTTTTAGCTTAGGCAGTAATTTAAACTGGCAGGCTTTGCATAATATATGGTGGGATAATTTTTATTCGTTTATGCTCTATCCGGTTATTTGGGTAGTGTTTATTTTTTCGGCAGCTGGTTTTTTGATATTCGAAAAAAATAAAAGAATAGCCCTTTTGTACATACCGGCAATACTTTTTTATCAGACATTTTTTTTGCCTGAGGATTTGCCCAGGCATAATATGCCGGTTTTAATAATTATGGCCGCAGTTATTGCTGTCAGCTTAAAAAACGGTTTTTATATTGCCAAAAAAAATAGCTTAAGAAAAGTGGTGATATCTTTATACTCTGTTTTTATGGTGTTGCAATTTATATATCTGTGTTACATCAGAACAGAAAACATAGAGAACAAAAATATATTCCACACCATAGAGAGAAGATTTCAAAGATCAGGCTTGTTGTATCCTTTGAGAATAAATATTCCAATAGCTCATCTGTCGAAAATAATAGAAAGTGCATCAAAAGATATGTTTGAACCCCACATTGCAATTCTTAAAGAAAACAATTTGGCAGAGACTCTTTATTTTTGTTTAAACGAAGGAAGAATCAGATATCATTTTGTGCCTATCTACAGGCTGGTAGATGTCTCTTATAATGCAGGCGCACAAAAGGCAGAGATTGTTTCTAATATGCAGAGAATAGACATGCTTCTTTTGCCTATAAGCTTGGAGGATATAAGCAGAGATTGGCATTATAATGAGCTTAAAGAGATACACAGAGACCTCTTTTACGGAGGTTTTGCATTTTATTTAAAGATGTCATTGAACAACCGTGGTAACGGCGTTAATCCGGAATTATTTGAGCGTGACTATGTAGAGAATGTATTTGGTATATTCTTAGACAAATTGATAGTTGATTTTAGCCGGTTTGAATTAATAGCCGAAGTGGATTTAGACCCCAGCATATTCCCGGAATCATCCAGGGTATATCTGTACAGAAAATAACCGGAGTTTTTATTTGAAAGTGCTTTTTATTTTTAAAAACGAGAATTTTTTAGCTCCGGCAGGATTATGTAGTATATCTAGGGCTGTCCTTGAGTCCGGCGCCGAAAGTTATCTCTGTGAAATGAATAGAGACGATGTTTTTGTAAAAATTAAAGAGATAAAACCGGATCTTATAGCTTATAGCGCTTCAACAGGAGAGGCCAAACATTATCTGAATATCAATTCCAGAATAAAGAGCTATTTCCCGAAAATATTTACTATTATGGGCGGGCCCCATGCTACATTCTTTCCCGATGTTGTCAAAGAAGGATCTTTAGATGCTATCTGCGTCGGAGAAGGCGAGGGGGCAATGTTTGATCTTTTAAGTGCTTTATCTAAAGGAAAAGATATAACAAAAATTCCTAATATTTTAACTGCAGATAACAGGGATAAGTTCTCTATACGTAATCTAATAGAAGATTTGGACTCCCTGCCTTTTCCGGATTATGCTATTTTGTACGATAATACTCCTATGGGCAGGTATCCTTTAAAAAGCATAGTGGCATCCCGCGGCTGCCCTTATGACTGCAGCTACTGTTTTAATCCCACCTGGCGTAAGATATACCGCAATAAAGGCCCTATTGTGCGCAGGCATAGCGTGGATTATATTACAGATGAAATAAGTTACGTAAAAAACAGATGGCCGTTAAGTTTTGTTAAGTTTTACGATGATGTTTTTACTTATAAAGCTGATGGTTGGCTGGAGGAATTTTCCAAGAAATACAGAGAGCGCGTTGGTTTGCCTTTTTTCGTTTTAACAAGAGAGATC
>JAQUNS010000038.1 GCA_028717465.1 Candidatus Omnitrophota bacterium | reverse complement strand
CAGAGGCATAGCTCAGAGTGCCGGTTCAATAACAAGGTTTATGCCGGGCGATATTGATGCTGTGGGTAATTTAAAGCCTTTTGTAAAAAAATCATCCGGATATGTCAGCGGCAATGTCCAGATTGTTTACAAGAATGCCAATTGGAATACCAGCATCGAAGGCGTCGATTATAACTACGGCCAGATGCGCGATACTATACCAAAAACCGGAAGATGGTTCATCCAGGAAGAGATAACTCAGCGCGATAAAGTTGCAATATTAGGAACGACTTTAGTAAGCAAACTTTTTGGAAATAGAAACCCCCTAGGTGAAATTATAAAGATAAACCGTATTAATTTTACGGTTATAGGAGTTGCTCCGGAAAAAGGCTCCGGAGGTTTTAGAGACCGGGACGATGTTGTTTATATCCCTTTGACGACTGCGATGTACAGGGTTTTGGGCAAGAACTATTTAGACGGCATCTATGCTGAGGTAAGTGATGCTGCCCTGATAACAGAAGCGCAGGAGAAAATAAGAGAACTTGTTGTAAAACGCCACCGTATCTATAGAAATTACGAAGACTCTTTTCATATCAGGGATATGAGCGAGATGCAGGAGATGCTCAGCAGTACAACTGAAACCATGAGCGTTCTCCTTGGTTCTATCGCCGCTATCTCGCTTCTTGTCGGCGGTATAGGGATTATGAATATCATGCTGGTCTCTGTTACCGAAAGAACCCGTGAGATAGGCTTGCGCAAAGCTGTCGGTGCCCGGGCAAGCGACATTAAAACTCAGTTTCTCATCGAAGCCGTTGTCATGACTTTAGCCGGCGGGTTTTTGGGGATACTGTTTGGCGTAGCGTCGTCTGCGGCAATATCCTATTTAGCCGGCTGGGCAACTAAGGTTACGCTTTGGAACATACTTCTTGCTTTCGGATTTTCTATCGCAATAGGCATATTTTTTGGTTTTAGGCCGGCCCAGAAAGCATCCCGGCTTGATCCTATCGAAGCTTTAAGGTACGAGTAGGCTTTGTAATACTATTAAAGATAGCTAACACCAAAAGGATGTTCTCTTACAGGGACGTGAAATTTCCCCAGCCATACAATATCGACCCCGCCGTGGCGGGAAACGCCCTCACTCAAAACATCCTTTAGTTCACAGAGCCACTTCGTAATACTGCTACCTATCTTTTCAAATAATACGGGTACGAGTAGGCTTTCTGTTGACGGAATCTGTATTCTTTGTTATATTTCACAAATGGTTAGTCAGCTTCATTAACAAAACAAAAGCAAAGGGGTGAAAGATGTCTAAAACTATTAAGGGCACAAAAACAGAGCAGAATCTTTTGGCGGCTTTTGCCGGAGAGTCCCAAGCCAGAAACAGGTATACTTATTTTGCCAGCGCAGCTAAAAAAGAGGGCTATGTTCAGATATCGAATATATTTACCGAAACCGCAGAGAACGAAAAAGAGCACGCCAAAGTGTTTTTTAAATACTTAGAAGGCGGAGATGCCCAGATTACTGCTTGTTATCCTGCCGGAGCGATAGAGAGCACAGTAAAAAATCTGGAACAGGCGGCTGCCGGAGAGAATTTAGAATGGACTACGCTCTATTCAGATTTTTCCAAGACTGCTAAAGACGAAGGATTTCCGGAAGTGGCCCGTTCTTTTGAGCAGATAGCTAAAGTTGAGAAATTCCACGAATCAAGGTACAGGAAACTGATCAATAATATAAAAAACAGCGAAGTTTTTAAGAAAAAAACAGCTGTAAAATGGCACTGTATCAACTGCGGCTATGTTTTTGAGGGGGATGAAGCGCCTAAAGAGTGCCCGGCCTGCAATCATCCTCAAGGCTTCTATGAGATATTAGCTGAAAATTTTTAAGTTTTTGGCACGTGAAGATCTCTGTTACTGTAAAGCCAAAATCAAAACGGCCTGAAGTTAAAAAAATTGATCCGGCCCATTTTGTGGTTGCGGTAAAAGAGCCGCCTCAAAATGGCCGTGCCAATGAAGCTGCTATTAAGATGCTGGCCGAATTTCTGGATATTGCGCCTTCAGAACTTCGGATTTCATCGGGCCACAGCAGCCGGCGCAAGATAATAGAGATTGATAGCAGAAGGAGGGGTAATGTATAACCGGAAATTATATTTTATGAAATGCCTGGCCTTTGCTTTAATGGTTTTAATCGCTGCTTTCAATACTAGCCATGCTCAGGAATCTGCCCGGGAGATTTTTGAAAGGGCCGTGGAGTATCATAATCAAAACAGCTTTGATGAGGCAATAGCAGAATTCAGTAAGGTTATTGATGTTGACCCCGAATATAGCGAAGCTTATTACAACCGGGGCCTTGTTTATGCTAAAAAAGGCGATTATGAACAGGCTATTATAGATTTTACTTCCGCTATCGGCATTGAATTTGATTATGCCGATGCTTATGTGGCCCGTGGATTGATGTATTTTTTCCAGGAGGATTATGATAAATCATGGGCAGATGTGCATAAAGCGGAATCTTTTGGTAAAACAGTAGAACCGGATTTTATCGAGATACTCAAGAGCGCTTCCGGCAGAGAAGAGTAGCTAAAATATGGTTTTTAGGTTATGTCCAGTTGACGGCGTGCTGGCATTATTCTGTCTTCAGTGATTATTTTGCTTTTTGCCAAAGTAGTTTTGCTTTTTCAATTAAGTTTTTGTCTGAGCTCTTTATGCGGTTAGCTGAAAATTTTCCGCTCCAGGTTCCGTTGTTTTCAGTCGTTCCTTTTATTGTATCGCCGTCCAGAGATACGATTAATTTATATCTATCCAGGCCTATTATGCTATGGTCGTCTTTTTCTTTATAGCCCTCCAGAAATATAGTTCTCTTGGCAGAATCATAGCTGCCTTTTAAATATTCAGTTGCTTTAAGCCCGACCTTTGGCTGTTCTTGCGCTTCAGGGGAGGCATTCAGAGTCCAGTTAAATGCTGTTTCAAAGTTTTTGGGGTCTTTTATATTCACGCTGAATTTCAAGAGGTAAATATAGCCCTTTGGGTTTGTCCAGACACCTTCCCAGTCGCCGTTAATATTAAGGTTGCCCGGTTTTTTAAGCAGCTCTATGATATTTTCATGCTGTTCAAACTCAGCCCAGGCCAGGGCAGTTCTCCCTTTGTTATCTTTTACTTCTGCGTCAGCGCCGTAATCCAGGAGCACTTGCACCGCGGCCAGGTTTCCTTTCTGCGCTGCCAGAATTAGAGGGGTTTCGCCTGTCTCTGTGCTTGAATTCGGATCGGCTCCGTTTTCAATCAGTACTTTTGCAGTTTCAGTGTGGCCGTTATCTAAAGCCGATATCAAAGGGCTATAACCTCCGGATGCATAGTTAATATCTGCCCCGGATTTAACCAGAAGTTCGACGGTATCTTTATATCCGGCAGTAGCTGCATATATTAAAGCCGTATATCCGGCTGTATCTGCGGCATCTATAATTGCACCTCTATCTATAAGCAGTTTAACTGCTTCATTATTTCCTTTATTGGCTGCCGATATCAAAGGGGTCCAGCCCATCATATCATCTTGGCTGTTTATGTCGGCTCCGTTTTCAAGCAAAATTTTAATCATATCTAAGTTACCTTTGCTTGCTGCCGTACCAAGAGCGTACATGCCGAACATATTAGTTGCGTTGGGATCGGCACCCTTTGAAAGTAGGTCTCTAAGCGTTGCTATGTCGTCATCTAAAACAGCATTGTATAAATAGTCGCTGCTGCCGTCTTCTGAGCCTGCGCTTGTGCTGTCGTTGTATATAGAGAATTTTTTCTCACCCAGATATTCTCCGTTTGCTAAAACCTTGACCGTATATGTACCTATCGGCCAATTGCCTGGGTCGCTCCATCCCCAGCCGTGATAAGCCCAGGAGCTGGGCCATTCCGGGTATACTGCGGTGTATGTCTCTGACTGCCCTCGAAAACTGCCGTCGGGATTGTAATATTGAAATACAAAATTAACATTATGCTCTTGAGAATTGTAGAGATGGTTTTTATAGTCTATCTGGCAATATATGTAGCGTGAGCTGCTGCGGGGGAAATTGTCCGTGTAATAAAGATCCTGATCCTGAGCTATTTCGTCGCCGCCCTCAAAGAAGCGGATAGACTGCATGCTGACATTGGCAGAAAAAGATTTTTGAGAAAACATGGTTGCGCAAGTTAAGATAAAAAAAAGGGAAATAGAGACTGTTTTAGACATAAAATCCTCCCGGCCGATTTTAGGCTCAAGTATTTATTATATTGTATTGGAGCATTAGGATTGAGTCAATTCTCAAAATTTCTTTAATAAAATATATTTGACAGAGTTTGTGAAAAATGGTATAAATAATAATGATAATCATTATCAATAAATACCGGGATATGAAATGAGAGCAAGAATGAGAATGGGACAAGCCGGTTGGTGGTGCGGCAGAATAAGGGACTGCGGCTATAGAATGACCCTGCCGCGTCAGGCGCTCTTAGATGTTTTAAGCAGAACAGATAAACACATGAGTGCTGATGAGATATATTTTGCCCTGAACAAGTATTATCCCAATACAGGCCTTGCAACTGTATACCGCAACTTAGAGATGCTTTTTAAGGCGGGTTTTGTATCTAAATTAGATTTTGGCGATGGCAGATCAAGGTATGAAATTATCCGGGGCCCTAAAGGAGTTAACCACCATCACCACCTGGTCTGTACCGGCTGCGGAGCGGTAATAGATTATACTGATTTTATAAACGAAGAAGTAGAGTTATTAAATAAAACCCAGAAAGCTCTTTCTAAAAAATATGGTTTTAACATAACAGACCATTTTATCCAATTTAGCGGACTGTGTAATAAGTGTAAAAATAAAAAGGGTACACAAAATGCCGGGATTTGACGGAACCGGGCCCAGAAAGCAAGGCCCATTTACAGGAAGAGGCATGGGTTACTGCATGGTTAAGATAGATGGTGAGGACAGTAAAAATAAAACAGGTAAAACTAAGGAGGTGGTTAAAATGCCAAGAGGAGACGGAACAGGCCCTATGGGTTTAGGCCCCATGACAGGCCGGGCAGCCGGTTACTGCGCGGGTTTCTCTACGCCGGGTTATGTAAACTCTATACCGGGCAGAGGATTTGGTTTTGGCAGAGGTTTTGGAAGAGGACGCGGCAGAGGATTTGGTTTTGGCAGAGGTTTTGGCTGGGCAGGGTATCCTTATGCAGCATTGGCATATCCTGCAGATATTGCGCCGAAACAAGAAGCAGATATGCTAAAGGCAGAAGCCGAAGCTATGCAGAGAGAGATTGATGCTATAAATCAGCGCATAAAGGATCTTGAATCTGCTAAAAATTCAAAAAGCGATGGTTAAATATAGTTCCGCTTCTAAAGGCACCGTATAATTTCTTAGGTAATTATGCGGTGTTTAGCGGAATTAATCTGTTCTTAGGGCTTATGCCGGTTGAATTTCGGTTTAAATAAGCTGTGAGCTCATTAAGGAGGTATATATTGAAAGTAGCTATTTCAACTGACGGAGATTTTGTATCTGCGCATTTTGGCAGGTGCCCTCATTTTACAATTGCAGATATTGAAAACGGGGAGGTTAAAAGCAAAGAATTGATTGATAATCCGGGGCACCAGCCCGGGTTTATACCTCAGTTTCTGCATCAGAGAGGGGTAAACTGTATCGTTGCCGGCGGGATGGGCGCAAGAGCGGCCGGTTTCTTTGAAGAACTCGGCATTCAGGCGATAGTCGGCATAAGCGGAAAGATTGATGATGCGATAAAAAAAATTTTAAAAGGAACCTTGGAAGGAGGCGAAAGCCTCTGTAAACCCGGTTTAGGTAAAGGTTATGGTGTAGAGAAATCAGAATGCGATCATCCTGATGAAAAAGATTGCTAAGATCAACGAAAAAAAGGGGGAGATATGAGCAGTGAAGCAAAGCCATATTCCGGCGGAAAAATTTGCGTTACTTCAGAAGGCAGTGATTTAGAGTCCAAAGTAGATCCGCGCTTTGGAAGATGCCGGTATTTTATCATCGTGGATACCGATACGATGGCTTTTGAAGCGGTAAATAATCCCAATATTGACTCCATGGGCGGTGCCGGAGTTCAATCAGGCCAGCTTATCGCGGAAAAACAGGTAAGGGCCGTGCTTACGGGCAATGTCGGGCCCAATGCTTTTCAAACTTTACAGGCAGCCGGAATAAAAATAATAACCGGTGTCTCAGGTACCGTTAAAGAAGCTATCCAAAGATATAAAAAAGGCGAGCTTAGTTCTGTAGACGGTCCGAGTGTGAACTCCAAGTTTGGTATACGTTAATAAAAAGCTTTAAATGATTATTTCAATTGCCAGCGGAAAAGGCGGTACGGGAAAGACTACGGTTGCGGTTAATCTGGCGCTGTCTGTAAACGAACCGGTGCAATTTTTAGACTGTGACGCTGAAGAGCCAAATGCCCACATTTTTTTAAAACCCGAAATA
>JAQUNS010000037.1 GCA_028717465.1 Candidatus Omnitrophota bacterium | reverse complement strand
GGAATACTGCGGCAGGCTTATCATGCTGGATAACGGAGAGATAGTCAAAGACGGCTTGCCACAAGAGGTCATGGATTACAGAACGATAGAGCAGGTTTATAATGCCAGGGTTGTCATAAAAGAGAATCCTTATTCTAAAAAACCTTTTTTAATCTTGTATGGCGCAAAGCGCTAAAGTAATATATTACTGATTTATTTTGATTTTAATGTTATCGGAGGAAAATCATGAATGTTCTTGTTACTGGCGGAGCCGGATTTATCGGTTCGCATCTTGTAGATAGCTTAATTCAGCAGGGCTATAGTGTTACAGTCTATGACAATCTGGAGCAACAGGTGCACGGCGGCAGAAAGCCCGGCTATCTTAACAAGCATGCCAGCTATATTTACGATGATATACGTGATTATGATGCTTTTAGAAAGGCATTGTCCGGAGTAGAGGCAGTATTTCACTTTGCTTCTATGGTTGGGGTTGGGCAGTCCCAATATCAAATAAGAAAATATATGGAAGTTAACAGCCTCGGTACGGCCAATCTCTGGGACATAATAGCCAATAATAAAAACAGAATAAAAAAAGTCATTATAAGCTCTTCCATGTCCAGCTACGGAGAAGGGCTCTGTTTGTGCGCAAAATGCGGCACAGTCAAGCCGCAATTAAGAGAAGATTTTCAGCTTAAAAATAAAGATTGGCAGTTGTATTGCCCAAATTGTAAAGAGATAGTCCGGCCTATCCCGACAACAGAAGATACGCTGTTCTGTCCGAATTCAACATATGCTTTAAGCAAAAAAATACAGGAAGATATATCTATTATCTCCGGAAGAACCTACGGTGTTCCCGTAGTTTCGCTTAGATTTTTCAATGTTTACGGCAGCAGGCAGTCTCTCTCTAACCCTTATACCGGCGTGGCTGCCATATTTATCTCCAGGCTGAAAAACAGCAGTTCCCCGGTTATTTTTGAAGACGGGTTGCAGAGCAGGGATTTTGTATCTGTTAAAGATATAGTCCGGGCGTCTATCCAGGCACTGGAACTTAAAAGTTCTGATTATCAAATATGCAATCTGGGCAGCTCTAAGCCGATAGCCATAAAAGATATGGCTGTTCTTTTATCCGGTTTGTTGGGCAAAGATATCAAGCCTAAAGTTGTAGGCGGGTATCGCAAAGGGGACATAAGGCACTGTTACGCTGATACAGCTAAAGCCAAAGCCGTTTTGAATTGGCAGCCTGAAGTGGAGCTAACAGAAGGCTTGAAAGAGCTGGTATGCTGGGCGAATAATGAGCCTTCCTTTGATATGTTCAACAAGGCGCTTGATGAGCTGGCTGATAAGAATTTAGTCAAATTCTAAGTAAAGCCGCGGGGTTAACCTTTTTTATTTAATATTAGGATGGTTTTATTAATATGAGCATAAAAAGACCGTTAGAAGCTAAGCTTGTTATTTTTGATTTAGACGGCACTTTAGTGGATGCTTACAGCGCTATAGAGAAAGCCCTTAATGCAGTAAGAGTGCATTTTAACCGTGAGCCGGTCGGATATAATGAGGTAAAATCAGCCGTAGGCTGGGGTGATAAAAATTTAATAAAGAGTTATTTTTCTTCCGATGAAGCGGAAAGGGCGCTTGAAATTTACAGGCAGGAACACGCTAAAACTTTACTGGAACATGCCAAGCTTATGCCTTTTGCAGAAGATATACTGAATTACCTTAAATCTAAAGGCTATTTCGTTGCTTTGGCAAGTAACCGGCCGGCCGCTTTTGCCGGAATTATTTTGAAAAACCTGGGCATAAGCATTTTTTTTGATTATGTTATCTGCGCCGATGAAATAGATGTTTTAAAGCCTGCTCCGGATATGGTTTTAAAGATAGCTAAAGATTTGAATGTAGAACTTGAAAAATCTGTTTATGTGGGCGATATGACTATAGATATCCAGACGGCTGAAAATGCCGGGATAATTGCGATAGCAATTGCTACCGGCACAAGCCCCAGGAAAGACTTGGAAAATAAAAATCCCTATGCTGTTATAGGCAGTTTAATAGAGCTAAAGAATCTTCTTTAGTTTTTTCTGTTTTCCTTGTTTTGTTTTTACATTTCACAGTTTTCTGTTCACAGTTTACAAATTATAATATTGTCCCTTGACAAAGATATCCTGATGTTGTAATATTTAGCACTCAAAATAAAAGAGTGCTAAAAGAGGTGCTTAGATTGGTAAAAGATAACAGAGAAGACAGGCGCAGGAAGATTCTTACGGGCATTATCAAAACCTATATAGATACAGCCATGCCTGTAGCTTCTAAGGCTCTGGTCTATAAATATAGATTAGATATTTCTCCGGCTACAGTAAGGAATATCATGGCCGAGTTAGAAGATTTGGGCTATTTGACCCACCTGCATACTTCTTCGGGCAGAATCCCGACCGATAAGGGTTACAGGTATTATGTCGACATGGTAATGGACGAAGAGCAGCTCGCTCCGTCAGAAAAGAAAAAAATATTGATGAGGATAATCAATACCCAGTGGGATGAGGTAGGCCGTTTATTAGAAAACGCACTTAATGTAATATCCGACTATACCCAGCAGATGTCCATGCTGCTGCATTATAGGATAAAAAATATATTTGTTGAAAAAATCGATCTTATTTATATTAACAGGTTTAAAATATTATTTATAATTGTGGCCGATAACGGAGATGTTTTGCATCTGTTCATAGAGAATGAGAACATGCCTTCCATAGAAAAGCTGGCTAATTTTCTTAATTTTGTAAACAGAGAGTTGAAGGGCCATTCTGTTTATGATATCAGCAGCAAGATAAAAAACAGCATGCTGTTATCCGGAAATTCTTCTTACCATGTTTTTTCTTCTTTATTCAATCTGCTTATTAAATCACTTGAAAATATGGAAGAAAAGACATTTATGCATTTTGGAGTCGGCAGGATAATCCAGTACCCTGAGTTTCAGGATGCTGTTTTATTGCATCATATAATGGGCTTACTGGACAAAGATTCTCCCCTGGTTAAAATTTTGGAGGCAGACATCAAAGGATCCGATGTCAATATCCATATAGGCAGAGAGGATGTTTCATATAATCTGGAAAACTGCTGTATTATCAGTTCCAAATACGGCATGAAAAACAGGGTTTTGGGTGCTATAGGAGTTTTAGGGCCTACAAGATTGCCCTATGGCCGTACAATATCAGTGGTAAAGTACGTTTCAGATGTTTTAACTCAAGCTTTGGAAAGTGCGATATTCTAAAAGGGGTACTTGATGGATAAAGATAATAATGATTTAAAACCAGGCCAGGAAACTGCAAACGGTTCTGATGAGGGCATTCTTTCGGAACAGCCTCAGAATGCGGACATGCAGAAGTTAGAAAAAGAACTTCAAAGCGCAAAAGACAGCTGGTTAAGGACTGCGGCTGAACTGGATAATGCCAAAAAGAAGTGGTTGAAAGAAAAAGAAGAGCTATTTGTATATGCTCAGGCTGAATTGATAAAAGCGATAATTCCTGTCTTAGACCATTTCGAGAATGCAATGAAGATTTTGCCCAAGGATAAGGACGAGTTTGAGCAGGGAGTAGTTATAATTTATAAAGAGTTTAATAATATTTTAGGCAAACATGGCTTGCAGAAAATAAATGATATTGTTGGGTGCGATTTCGATCCTTTTTGCCAGGAAGCGGTTGGTTATGAACAGCATGATGACGTTGAAGAAAATAAAATCATTGAAGTCTTAAGGCCGGGCTATAAATTTAAAGATATATTGATAAGGCCTGCCATGGTAAGAGTCTCAAAGGGCAAATCGGATAACAGCATTGAAACTAATGATGAAGGACAGGAAGATGGACAGTCGGAAGAGTGAATTTAATTCAACTCATTAGGAGGTGTTAAAATGGCTAAAGCAATAGGAATTGACTTGGGAACTACTAATTCTGTTATCGCTGTTTTTGACGTTGGAGAACCAAATGTTATTACTAATAAGGAGGGATCGCGCCTGACTCCTTCTGTAGTTGCTTTTACAAAATCAGGAGAGATACTTGCCGGTGGCCCGGCTAAAAGACAGGCTGTTACCAATGCCGAAAATACCGTTTTTTCTATTAAAAGATTCATGGGCAGAAGGCAGGCAGAGGTTAACGAAGAGATGAAAATGGTCCCTTATCAGGTAGTAGAGTCTTCTAATGGAGATGCCAGAGTAAAAATAGGCGATAAAGTCTATTCTCCGCCTGAGATATCGGCTATGATCTTAAGAAAATTGAAAGAGGATGCCGAAGCATATTTAGGCGAGAGCATCACCAAGGCCGTTGTAACCGTACCGGCTTATTTTAATGATTCTCAGCGCCAGGCTACTAAAGATGCCGGAGCTATTGCAGGGCTTGAAGTTTTAAGGATCATAAACGAGCCAACTGCGGCGGCATTAGCTTATGGTTTGGACAAGAAAAAAGGAGAAAAAGTTGTAATATACGATTTCGGCGGCGGTACTTTTGATGTATCTATTCTGGAGATAGGAGAGGGTGTATTTGAAGTTAAATCCACCTCCGGAGATACTCATCTGGGAGGAGATAATATTGACCAGAAGATAATCGATTGGCTGGCAGATCAATTCAAAAAAGAGCAGGGAATAGATTTAAGGCAAGACAGGATGGCTCTGCAGAGGCTAAAAGAGGCCGCCGAAAAAGCAAAATGTGAATTATCTTTCAGCGTCCAGACAGAGATAAATCTGCCGTTTATTACGGCTGATCAGTCCGGGCCAAAACACCTTACCGTAACATTGACAAGGGCTAAGTTAGAATCGCTCGTTATAGAGCTTTTAGAGAGGACAATCGGTCCCTGCAAACGGGCTCTTAGTGATGCCAAGTTGTCTGCTGATGATATAGATGAAGTAATTTTGGTTGGCGGCCAGACCAGGATGCCTAAAGTGCAGGAGATAGTCAAAGACCTTTTCAAAAAAGAGCCTCATAAAGGCATCAATCCGGATGAGGTTGTTGCTTTAGGAGCTGCTGTTCAGGCCGGCGTCTTGGTGGGCGAAGTGAAAGATATACTTCTGCTTGACGTTACTCCTCTTTCTTTGGGAATTGAGACCTTAGGAGGAGTTATGACAACGTTGATACTCAGGAATACCACTATTCCGACAAAGAAAAGCGAAACATTTACAACGGCAGCCGATAATCAGACCAACGTAGAAGTCCATGTTCTGCAGGGCGAAAGGCCCATGGCTAGAGACAACAGAACTCTGGGAAGGTTTATACTGGAAGGTATCCCTGCTGCACCCAGGGGTGTTCCTCAGATAGAGGTCACATTCGATATAGACGCTAACGGCATTCTGCATGCTACCGCCAAAGATAAAGGTACCGGAAAAGAGAGAAAGATAAGAATAGAATCTTCCAGCGGTCTGGAGAAAAAAGAGGTTGAAAATCTTGTTAAAGACGCAGAAGCTCATGCTGAGGAAGACAAGAAGAAGAAAGAGCTTATCGAAGCTAGAAACGAACTAGACGGCCTGGTTTATTCAACAGAGAAGTCTCTAAAAGATAATGCTGATAAAATAAACCCTTCCGATAAAAAAGCGGTAGAAGACGCTTTGGAAAAAGCAAAAAGCAAACTAAATTCTGAAGAGGTGCAAGATATCAAGAATGCCAAAGAGCAGCTGATTAAATCTTCCCACAAACTGGCTGAAGAGATGTACAAACAAACAACTCAAGCTCAATCCCAGCCTTCTTCTGAGCAGCAAACAGAAGCTCAAAGCGGGGCTGAAGGGGAAAGCAAAAAAGGCAAAGATGATGTAATCGATGCCGAATACAAGGAAGAATAATAACTTTTGCACAGATGGCCACAGATTGGAGCACGCAAGATAGCCGCAGATTTCCTATCTGTGCTTTAATCTGTGATTGAATCTGTGTAATCTGTGTTCTATGAAGCGTGATTATTACGAGATATTGGGAGTATCTAAAAGCGCCTCTAAAGAAGAAATAAAGCAGGCTTACCGCAAGCTGGCTATGCAATATCACCCTGACAGGGTTTCGGGAGATAAAAAGGCAGATGCTGAAGAGCGGTTTAAAGAGATCTCGGAAGCATATGCCGTATTGTCCGATGACGAGAAGAAATCTCAATATGATATCTACGGCCATGCCGGGATAAATTCCCATTATTCCCAGGAAGACATTTTTAGGGGAGCAGATTTTTCAAGCATATTCTCAGATCTCGGCTTCGGAGGCTCGATATTTGAAAACCTTTTTGGAGGTTTTGGTTTTTTTGATTCTCATTCTTCTTCCCGAGGCCCGAGGCGGGGCAGGGATTTAGAATTTAAAATAGAGTTGGACTTTAAAGATGCCGTTAAGGGTACCTCAAAAGAGCTGCGCTTCTCCTCTTATGCCAAATGTAAAAGCTGCTCAGGTACCGGTTCCAAAACAGGCAAGCTACAGGCCTGTTCTCAGTGCCAAGGTAGAGGCAAGGTTTCGGCTCAGAAA
>JAQUNS010000036.1 GCA_028717465.1 Candidatus Omnitrophota bacterium | reverse complement strand
CGGTTTATACAAGGGTAACCTATTTTCATCAGCCCAAAGATTCGGCCTGTTTCTGCAGCTGTATAATGCGCGTAGAGACAAAACGGTTGAGTGAGCGTTTCTCAATAAATCCTGCTAACGCTCCTGCGCCATCTACAACAGGAAGGCAGTCCAGCATATACCTATCAAGAATATCTTTTGCTTCAGACATAGACACAGAAGGCCCGACAGAAGCAACGACCTCTTCCATTAAATCGTGGGCCAGAAGAATACCCGCCAGGTCTGAGGTAATAAGAACCTGCCTTATGCTGTCTAATGATATAATGCCGCACAGCTTTTTATTCCTGTTTACAACAGGGTAATAAAAATTATTACTTTTACTGAACAAGTCTAAAATATCGGACAACATCATATCTTCATAAATCAAAGGAGGGTTTTTGTCCATAACATCTTCTGCTAAACTTCTGGCTATTATATCCTGTTCTGTGATATTTAAATTGATCTCCCCTGCTTTCTTTAATCCATACTTGGTAAAAGAAGGCCCCACTATCTGCAGAAAAAAAGTTGTAGTAGTAACAACCACGACCAGGGTATTGCCTATTTCACCCGGGAAATACTGAGCAGCTAAAATAGACAAGCCTATTGCAATGCCTGCTTGAGGAAACAAGCAAAAGGAGAGGTATCTTTTGACTGACTCCGGAGCTCCTGAGATATGGGCGCCGATACGGGAACCAAAAATCTTTCCAATCATTGTCCCAAAAATATATACCAACACAAGGATTAGTATCGGAATATTCAGGCGCATCAAATCGAGCTTAGCGCCTACCAAAACAAAGAACAGAACATATATGGGAGGGGTAAACCCTTCTACCAGATTGAAAACCTCTCTGCTCTTACGGGGAGTGAAGTTGGCTACGATAATACCGAGAGTCATTGTAGCAAGCAGCATATCCACATGCATCGCTATGGACAGGCCGCTTACAAATAAAACCATGCCTATAGCAAAGACAAGTATCCTGGAGGCTTCAGCATAACGCCGGACTACTTTTATAAAAATATAGCCTGACAAAATCCCCAGTCCAACAGCACCGGCTATCTCATAAAAAGGCTGGATAAAAGCAGAAAGATAACTGTCCTGAAAACCGTTTCCTATAAGTTTTCCTGCAATAGATGATGCTATTACAAAAAGAAATAACGCAAGGCCGTCGTCTAAAGCAACTATTCCGATTATAGTGGCCGTAAGAGGGCCCTTTGTTTTGTATTCATTAATGACATTGATAGTCGAAGCCGGGTCAGTAGCGGAAGCAATGGCGCCCATAAGAACGGCAAAAGCCCACGCAAAAAACCAATTTTGGAATAAAAACATAGACAGGACTGCCATCGAGAAAGTAACGATCAAAAAAGGAGCAATGCCTTCACAGAGCAAGATATAGATAAGCTGCTTGCCGTATTTTTTAAACATCTCCCGTTTCAACTCTCCGCCGACCATAAATCCGATTAACCCTAGCGCAAAATAGTTAAAAGGCTGCAATTTAAAAATAGTATCTTTATCTACGAGGTTGAGCCCAGTCTGGCCGATAAGAAGGCCTATTATGATGTAGCCGACAACCTGGGGTATTTTAAAGCGCTCGAAGATCCTGCCGCCTACAGTACCTCCGAATAGAGCAAGCCCTAAAAGCAAAAGCACGTTTAAATGCGCAATTGAAATTTTAGAAAAAATTTGCCCTAATTGTTCAAACATAATTTTAAATACAGGGGGTACGAATAATTACAATCCCTGTTTATCATTAAATTCATCAAGGTAGTCTGAAGCCTTATAAGAACTGCGTACATAAGGCCCGCTTAAAACATATTTAAATCCAAGCTTAAGAGCCAGAGAACGGTACTCTTGAAACTCCCGGGGCCTAAGGTATCTCTGCACCGGATAATGCTTAAGAGTAGGGCTTAAATACTGCCCTAAGCTTAAAAAATCACAAGATACTCTTCTTAAATCCCCGAAAACTTTTAATATTTCCTCTTTTTGTTCTCCCAGGCCCAGCATGAGCCCGGATTTAGTAAAGACAGCGGAATTAATATTTTTAACGGCTTCAAGCACGTCAAGAGATCTTCTGTAATCGGACTTTGGCCTTACTTTACGGTATAGCCCAGGCACAGTCTCAAGATTGTGAGCTACTATATCCGGATTGGAACTGAGGACTTTTTTAATAGATTCTTTTCTGAGGTTAAAATCCGGTATTAAAACCTCAACAGAGACTGCCGGGCTCTCTTTCTTTATGGTGCTGACGGTTTGGGAAAAAATATCCGCACCTCCGTCAGAAAGGTCGTCCCTGGTAACTGATGTTATAACGGCATGTTTTAATTTCAGCTCTTTAACTGCTTTAGCTATACGAAACGGCTCATTGGCATCAACCGGCTCCGGCTCTGCTTCGTTTATGTTGCAAAACTTACAGTTTCTGCTGCAAAACCTGCCTAGTATCATAAAAGTAGCTTCGCCTTTTGAAAAACATTCCCCGATATTGGGACAGGATGCTGACTGGCATACTGTATTTAACTTAAGACTTTTCAAAAAAACCTGCATATCGATAATATCTTTAAAAGCTATCTTTTTGTTGAGCCAGAGAGGCCGTTTTCTTTTGACAGAAAAATCCGGCACCGGCATTTTAACGTTCTGGGTAGTATCCATATTATTCCAAAAATTCTAAATAAGCCTGCGGGGCTTAAAGGCCTGTTTTATCTCTTATGCCATCTTAAATTGAGGTCTTTGGCCGCTTTTACCTCATCAAGCCTTCCTACGGGCGTACTGACAGGAGCACAGCGCAGTATCTCAGGAGATTTAGAAGATAATTCTGCAGCGTCTTTCATCACTCTTATAAAATCATCCAGAGTCTCTTTAGACTCGGTCTCGGCAGGCTCAATCATCATTGCTTCTTTAACAATAAGAGGGAAATATACTGTAGGAGGGTGGATTTTATTGTCTATCAGATACTTGGCTATATCTAAAGCGCTGATGCCTTTCTGTTTCTGTTTTGATACAGAAATTACGAATTCGTGCATACAGATCCTGTCGTAAGGTATATCGAAATATTTTTTTAGAGAAGACCTTAAATAATTGGCATTCAAAACAGCTTTCTCAGAGACATCTATCAAACCTGACTTGCCCAGATAAACCATATAAGCATAGGCTTTAAGAATTACAGAAAAGTTGCCGTAAAAAGAAGCGATATAACCTATAGAGTCCGGATAATTATAATCTAAGGCAAAAGTACCGTCGTTACGTTTTGCAATTCTGGGAATCGGCAAAAATTTCACCAACCCTTCCTTAACCCCGACAGGGCCTGAACCCGGCCCTCCGCCGCCGTGCGGAGCAGCAAATGATTTATGCAGATTAAGATGGACTATATCAAAACCAAGATCGCCCGGCCTGGCCTTGCCGATTATAGCATTTAGATTGGCTCCGTCATAATACATCAATGCCCCTGATCTGTGCGCCAGGTCGGCAATCTCTTTTATGCGCGGATTAAATATACCTAGGGTATTAGGGCAGGTCAGCATAACCCCGGCAACCTGATCGTTTAACCTGTTTTTAAACTCATCTATATCCATACAACCGTCTTTTCCGGTAGAAACAACTATAACTTCATAACCGGCTATTGCAGCTGAGGCCGGATTTGTGCCGTGAGAAGAATCCGGGACAATAATATATTTCCGGCGGTTACCGGCATGCTTGTGATAAGCGGCGATAATCATAACACCGGTCAGTTCGCCGTGAGCACCGGCCAAAGGGTGAGTTGTAAAAGAACTCATGCCGGTTATCTCTGATAAAAGCCGTTCTGTCTTATATATAACTTCTAAAGACCCTTGAGCCAGCATGCCTCCCCCGAGCAGCTGGGGAAGCAGAGGATGTAAATCAGTAAAACCAGCCATGTTTGCTATCATTTCTGTGAATTTAGGATTGTATTTCATAGTACAGGAACCAAGCGGATAGAAGTTGGCATCGACTGAAAAATTCATAGCGGAGAGATTGCTATAGTGGCGGACAACATCCAATTCGGATACCTGAGGCAGATTGGGCGGGTTATCTCTTTGATATTTTTTAGGCAGATTGGCCTGGACAGAGACATCGCTATCAGATATCTTTAAGCCTTTTCTCCCTTCCACAGATTTATCGAATATCAGTCGCACAGCACCGCCTCCAGGCTCTCTTTAAATTTTACAATTTCTTCTTTTGTTCTCTTTTCGGTAACAGCAACGAGCAGATAATTATCCATGCCTTTATAAAATCTGCCCAGAGGAAATCCGCAAGCATAACCCTTTGCCACCATTCTATTGACAACCTCATCGGCATTACGGGGAAGCAGCACCGTAAATTCGTTGAACGTAGGAGAGCTTCTTTTGACCTCGACCGAAGGAATATCATCAAAAACTTTTTTGGCAAATTCAGCTTTTTCAAAATTAACCTGAGCAAGCTTTTTTAAACCACCAGGGCCTAAAAGAGAAAGATATATAACAGCCCTTAAAGCACAGAGCGCTTCATTAGAACATATATTTGACGTTGCATTCTGGCGCCTTATATGCTGCTCTCTGGCTTGAAGCGTCAAAACATAACCTGTTCTGCCCTCTTTATCTGCAGACTCTCCTGCAATTCTACCCGGCATCTTGCGGACATATTCTTTTTTCACCGCCATAAATCCCAGATAAGGCCCGCCAAAAGAAAGAGGCAATCCTAAGCTCTGGCCCTCTCCGGTAACAATATCGCAACCTATAGCGCCCGGGGTCTTTAAAATTCCTAAAGAGACAGGATAGACCGACTGAATAACCAAAGCACCTTTTTCGTGCGCTTTTTTAACTATGTCAAAGTGGTCGTCTACCGCTCCAAAAAAATTCGGGTTTTGCAGTATGACAGCCGCTGTTCTGTCATCTAAACATTTGTAAATTGCGTCTCTGTCACTCTGGCCATGTGTAACCGGAGTTTCAACAAACTCTATATTCAGATTAGAAGTATAGGTATAGAGCATGCTTCTGTAAGTCATATTGACACCGCTATCTGTAACTATTTTTTTTCGGCCTGTTATGCGGATTGCCATCATGCAAGCCTCATAAAGAGCGGTGCCGCCGTCGTATAAAGACGCATTGGCAACATCCATATCAGTTAATTCGCATATTGCGGTCTGATATTCATATATAGCCTGAAGCCAGCCCTGGGAACACTCAGCCTGATAAGGAGTATATGCCGTATAAAACTCGCTTCTGCCTGATAAAGCATCTACAGCAGCCGGAATATAATGGTCATAGAAACCTGCTCCTACAAAATTGATAAGGCCGGTTGCATTTTTATAACTTATTTTTTTTAAATATTCGATTACCTCGAACTCGGATTTTCCTTCCGGTATATCAAAAGATTTGGGGCGCAGCTCTTTTTTGATATCTGAAAAAAGATCATCAACAGACTTAACGCCTATTGCTTTAAGCATCTGGCTTACTTCATTCTGGGAATGCGGAATAAAACTCAATGCTTTAACTCCTTGGTATAATTTTTGTAAGACTCTGCATCCATAAGCGCGGATTTTTCCTGTTCGTTTTTAACCTCTATGACAGCAATCCAGCCTTTAAAGTAGCAGGATTTGTTTAAAAGCTCGGGCTGAGACTCCAGCAGATTGTTAATTTCAACAACCTTTCCCGATAAAGGGGCATAGATATCAGAGGCCGCTTTAACTGATTCCACAGACGAGAAAGGCTTGAACTGCTCAAGCTCGCTGCTGATCTTGGGAAGCTCTATAAAAGTTATATCCCCAAGCAATTCCTGGGCATAACTTGTTATGCCGATACGGGCACAACTGCCTTCTATCTTGACCCATTCGTGCTCTTTAGTATAAAGCAAACCTTCGGCTATATCCATATCCACCTCCCGGTTGCACCTGATTACACGCCTGCCTGCTCCGTGGAATCTGAAAGATTCCCGGAACTCAAACCTGGGAATTCTATGAATTCCACAGGGCCGGCAGGCAGAGATTTTAAAATACGATTACACAGATTAAACCTTAAACTTTTTTACCTGACAACTCTTGTTACCAAAATTAACCAATAATCCCGTAGGCAAACCTGATATTTTTAAATAAGAAACTACTTGGTGTTTAAAAACCTCCGGCATATTCCCAACCAAAGCTTTAATCTCAATAATAACTTCTTCTTCTATAATTAAATCCAACCTTAAGGAACCAACTTTTTTATCATGAAAATAAACAGGAAATTCTTTCTCAATCTGAAATCTTAATCCATTTTCCTCTAAAGCTATTTTTAAAGCATTGTGATAGATTTTTTCATTAAAACCAGGCCCTAGCTCAGAATGCACCTTGAAACAACAAGCAATTATTTTTTCAGTAAGAGCATCTTTCTTTTGCATGCAATCTGTGCAATCTTGCCCTTTAATCTGCGCAATCATTGTTATTAATTAATTTTTTACCGTACCTTTTTTGTAAAAAGGAGCTTCTACTATTT
>JAQUNS010000035.1 GCA_028717465.1 Candidatus Omnitrophota bacterium | reverse complement strand
TATTTTTTAACTAAAGGAAAAAGCCCAGATGTTTTTAGGAGCCAAGAAGATGCAATAAAAATTGATCCGGAAATGTTTCTTCATATAAACAAAAATCCTTTGCCCAGGGTCTATACTTTAGATAAAGTTATTATTGCTCAAGACGAGGAGCAGTTAAGTAATTTGGTAGAATTAGATTTACGCAGAGCCGTCTATGCAGATTTTAATCCAAATATTAAATACGATAACAAGATAGAAGATGATTATCTTGCCCATTTCGCCAACTTGCAGGGATTGAACGTTATTAAAGAGCCAGATTTCAGCAACCCCAACAGAGTGACTTTAAAAGCTGATATAACTATTCCATCTATGATGGTATTTACAGAGGTATGGTATCCGGGCTGGAAAGCGCGAGTAGATGGCAGGCCACAAGAGATATACCGCGTAAACTATTGCCAGAGAGGTATCTGGCTGGATGAAGGGCAGCATGAAGTCGATATTTTTTTTCTGCCTTCTATATGGAAAAAAGGCAAAGCGGTTTCAGTTGCTTCTTTAGTGCTGGCTGTATTATTATTCACTGCAAATCTATTGTATTGCAAAAAATTGCAGACTGCAGGCAGGTAGTTTTATATAAATGAGAGGTATAAAAATTAAAATAACAAAGATAAATCACCTGCATTTTTTGTTTGTCGTGATTTTTGGTTTATTATTCTATGTTTACTTTCCGGTTTTTTTCTATCCTCCCAGAAGCGATTACTGGTCAACATCATTCTTTTTTCACAGCATAGAGAGCATGGGTTTTTTTGCTAAGCTGAACCATCTTTCTCTTTACGATCCTTTTTCTCAGATACGTTTCCAGCCTTTGGCATATCCTGTGCTTTACTTAGAGTGGCTGATATTCGGGGCAAATTTTGTATATTTTCAAATCACCAATTTTATTTTATATTGTTTGAGCATCGTTCTTTTTTACAGATTGGCAAAAAACTTTTGTCAGGATAAGATTTTAGTATTATTGTTAACAGCGGTCTTTTCTTTTCTGTTTTCCCATTTTGATATTATCTGCTGGTCTTATCATATTTATATTATATAGCTGCATGCTTTGTTTTGTTCGGATTAATAGAATATTTTAATTTTCTTAAGACAGGCAGAAAATATAAGTTATTTTTGTCACTATTCTTTTTAATTTCAGGAGTTTTGTGTTATGAAACATTTATATTATTTCCGGCATCTATTTTGTTGATAAATTATTTACATTTAGGCAATGCCGACAAAAAATACAGTTTAAGTATCAAGAGAATGACTTTAATTGCGGTGCTTGCTGCATATGGATTTTATCTGTTTTTATTTTTTATAATCAAAAATTTTAACATTTATAATAGCCCTTCAACTCCTCTTGGCGATATATTCAATATTCGCAATATATTAATAGGATTTTCAAGTGCCTGGTTTAACCTGGCTTACAATGGATTTTTGGTTAATGCGGCGCCTATTATGGCTGCTCCTTTAGTCATTGATGTTAATCTTAATTTAAGGCTGTTTTTAAATTCTATGTTTGAAATTAACCCGGTAGTTTTAATATCCATAGGTGGCAGTATCGTATTTCTATCTATGGTATATTTCCTGATCTATCTATATAAAGGCGGCCAAAGGCAGTATTTAAAATTAACCTCAGTATCTTTAATCCTGTATTTCTCTCAGGCTTTTACGCTACTTTTTCTCAGGCTGGCGACAAACGATATTTATTTTGGCATTACGCAGTTTAGATACATGTATATGTTTAACATTTTTACATTTCTGCTGGCGGCTGTTTTAATATCCTGCTTAACTCAGTTATATAAAAGATTTAAATATCTAATTTTAGGCCTATTGCCTTTAATTATTCTGTTCAATATTTTAGTTACCAGGAATTATGGGTTAAAACTACTGAATGATCAGCTGGCTCCTTTAAGTTCAATGCTTTCTGATATTAAAATTAATTTGGAAAATGGTGCTATTAACAAAGAGCACAAATTATTTATCGATGATGATATAGTAAATTTTCTGCCTCGATTATGCTGGAATAGAGAGATGGGAGAAAGGTTTATGCATGGAACTTATCAGTGGGTATTTCCCAGGAAATATATAGACGGTTTTACTTTTTCAAATCAGGATTCTTATTGGGTTATAGATAAAGAGACTTTTGATATAGTTAGAAGGTAATACCTGTCTTTAGTGGTTTTTGGGGAAATGATTGCAAATGGAATATAATTATTTTTATATTTACTTTTACAGAAGTTGATAATATGGCAAAGTTTTATCTTAAGCATAAAATAGCCATGATTTTTCTAGGTATTTTGCTGTCTCTCGTTATCATTGAGGCTGGGATGCGTTTAACCGCCAGAATTTTGATATATCTACAAGAGAGTGAAAATAAAATTTCAACATCAGGCGGCTCACAATATTCTGTGCTGTGCTTAGGAGAGTCCATGACGGTCTGGGGTGGCGATATGTCCTGGCCAAGCCAGCTTGAGGAGGTTTTAAACGATAACGACAAAGGCATAAGCTTTAAGGTTGTCAATAAAGGCAGGCATGCTATACAGAGTTCTTACATAGTCTCTATTCTGGATGATTCTATCGAAAAATATAATCCCGGCATTGTTGTGGTCATGATGGGAGTCAATGATGCTGATAACAAAATATTTAGCCAGCCTATTGATATCGACAGATGGAGTTTATTTATATCTAAATTGAAATTATATAGACTACTGAGAATAGTTTTTTTTAGTTTGGATGGCTATGGTAAAAATATTTTACATACTATCAGAAATATGAAAACTAGTGTAAATTTATTTTTTAAATATGGGAGAGATAAAATTTCTAGAGTTGTTAATAGCGATTGTGATTTAGAATATAGTGCTGTTTTAAGGCAGGCTAAAAAACATATAGAAGAAAAAAAATACAAACAAGCAGAAGATATATTAAATAGATTGTTAAACGCAGCTTCTAAAAAGACATCGGAAGTGTATCTGTATTTAGGCCGGTGTTTTAGAGAGCAGGCTCGATATAAAGAGGCTCTTGCTATGTATGAGAAATCATATGCAATAGATTCTGAGAATAGCTGGCTGTATGTTGAATGGGGAAATCTATTCAAATCTCAAGGTTTGTTTGAAGATGCAGAAATAATGTACAAAAAAGCTCTGAAGATAAACCCTGAAAACAATTCTGTCTATTCGGACCTACTGTTACTATATTTAGACAGCGGTCAATATGAAAAAGCAGATAATCTTGTTAAAAATTTTAGTCTTGATGCCAATATCCTGTTAGTTTTAGGTAAAAATTATAGGTTAAAAGGCGAATTTGAAAAAGCAGAGCAGATGCTTAAGCATGTGTTACATGTTCAGCCCAGTTGCACAGTTGCCTATGATGAACTTATAAGATGCTATGGAGAGTGGAAGAAGATAGATGAAATTAAGGATGTTTTCAAGCAGGCAGTTGCAATGGATGCTGCCGGGACAGCAACTTATGTTGAAATGTCCAATTTTTACAGAGAAATAGGAGAAAGAACTTTTCAATATGATTTGCTGCAAGAAGTTTTAGCAAAATACCCCGATTGTATAGACGCAGGATTGTATATTTATGCCGGCTGGTGCTATAAGGATGAATTCCGAGCAATAGAAGAAGCGGAAAAGATGTTTAAAAAGGCCATTGAGTTAGAACCCGAAAATGCCGTTCCTTACATAGAGCTTATTGATATTTATAGACACAAAGAAGATCTTAAAGCACAGAGAGAGATTATCTCTAAAATAGATTATGTTTTAAAAAATACAGGCAATACAGGGCTGGTTTTTTATAATACCGATAGGCTTTACGGTATTTTAGCTATAAAATTTTTATTACAAGGTGAAAAAAGCTTAGCTTTAAAATATTTTAAAAAAGCCGATAATTTCCGGTTGCACTATAGGCATAAATCAACAGTCTATAATTATAAACTGCTAAAAGATAAAGTGCTGAATAGAAATATAAAATTGATATGCGTACAATATCCTTTACGCGATATAGATAGTCTTAGGTCTATTTTCGATTGCAAGGAGGGCATAGTGTTTGTTGAAAATAAAATTAATTTTTTTACTGCGATTGCTAGCGGTAATTATGAGGATTATTTTGAGGATAATTTTGCCGGAGATTTTGGCCATTGTACGCCTCTGGGCAATAGAATGATAGCAGAGAATATTGCCGATGCTATCTGGAATAGAGTTTTCGAGATTAGATGAAAATAAGCAGAAAGATATTTGTTTTTTCTTTGGTGATTTTCTTTGTTTTTATTGCTTTAGAATTAATTGCAAGAGTTAAATTAGAAACTATTCCTATCTACGAAGATAGTCCTCAATTTAAACATAGTTATTTAAGTTTTCGTAACTTTGTTTCCAGCAGGTCGATACCAGACACTAAAATGCCAGGCACCAAAAGAGTGTTTATTGTCGGAGGTTCAGTCGCTGCTGGTTTTCCTGAACAAGTTTTGAGAACGTCTTTGAATATTCTTACTGATTGCGGTAAATTTGAGGTTTTTAATCTTGGTCAGGGGGCTTACGACTCTTATCGTGTATACGTCGTAATGAAAAACATTATTTTAAAACAACCTGATTTAATTATAGTTTTTTCCGGTAATAATGAATATTATGACCCTGTTAAAATCAATATAACAGCTTATTATTTAAATATGTTTTTTAGAAAATCCTATATCTACAGCATGTTACAGGATAGATTCACTAAAAAAATTGCTCTTAAAAGGAGAAGTTTACAGGAGAGGCTATCTGGATATGAAAAAAACATCCTAAATATTATTAATTTGGCTAAGAAGAATAAAATACCGATAATGATTTGCACTTTACCTTTCAATTTTAAAGATATAGCTCCGGATTGCCCCCGTTCCGGCAGCGATAGATTTTTAGAAAATTTTATAAAGTCAAAATATTATCTGGAGAATAACAAAATTGACTTAGCCATAAAAAACTTAACAGAGCTTTTGAATTCTGATCCTGATAATGCCTTAGGTCTTTATTATTTGGGATTTGCTTATAACAGGTTAGGAGATTATAAAAAAGCAAAACTCTACTATTTAAGGGCATATGATACGCCGTCTAATTTTTGGATTAGCGCCAGGCCTTCAAGCAATGAATTATTACGGCTGATATGCAAAAAACATAATACTATCCTTATTGATATAGAATCTAAATTTATGGAAATTGCAGAGCATGGCTTAGTTGGAAAAGAGTTAATGTTTGACTATTGTCATTGGTATCTGAGTGAATACAGCATTGTAACAGAGCTGATCATTGAAGCCATCCTGTCAAATGCGAGTCTTTTCTCGGCTTTATACGGGCTAGATTGCAAAGATGTACGGTTTGATTGCGTCAAAGAACGTCTTTCTGATTTTAGAAAACAAAACAACAGGAGAATGCCGTTTGAAGGGCATTTTAGCGGTATCATATACTGTCTTACCACTGAGTCCGGAGGATACAATTTTACCGGCGTATCTGATAGGATCATCGATATGTTGAAAATTTTATACTTTATCTATCCAGAGAAAATAGAGGAAATACGTTTTTCCAGGCAAAATATCAGAGATTATATACTTAACCAAGAGCATATGTTAAATAAACCTGAGGCAGATTTTTTGAGTGATTATAAAAAAAATTGGCCGTATGTTCTATATATGGTAGGTGAGGCTTTTAGGCAGTTGAATATGACCGAGCAAGCTTTAGCATACTTTAACGATGCAATAGAGCTTAAGCAGGATTTTTATCTAGCTTATCTTAGCAAAGCATTGGTTTGCGATTTTTTAGGGGACAAGGAAGGTGTATGTGAAAATTGGGAAAGGGCAAGAGATATAAATAATTCTGTAGAAATTGAATGTTATAAAGAATTATTTAAACTATGATTAGTATCATTTTATCTCATTTTATTATTACTGGTAAGCCGTAATTTATATGCCTAGAAGTATGTCAGATGTCCTGAATATAATATTATTTTAAGTAAAAATAACATAACAGATGTATTGAAAAAATATAAAGTTGAAACCTTTGGATTATTTGCGGTTGTTTTAGTCGCGGTTTTGAACCATGTTTTTACCTACCTAGTTTATGAGTGGTATCCGGGTATGGATGCCTATAGTTACGATGTCTGCGGATTGCAGCTTATGACCGGACAGATATTCGACCCCTATGCCGTTATGTATAGGCCGCCCTTGGTACCGATAGCCAAGAATATACTCTATATGATCTTTGAAAGGCGCCCCTATATTTTGGCTTTAGTAATACATTTGATAGGCGTCCTGACCGTTTTTTTGTCTTACAGGTTGGGGAAGAGGTTTAACAGCATAGTGGGTTTTATCTTAGGTTTGTTGGTAGCCATAAATCTAAATATATCTATTTTTTTCCATTCTATCTCGGCATTTACTTTTTATGTTCCTTTATTAATATTGGCAGCTGATTATTTTATCTGCTGGGTCAAGGATGTCAATTTTAAATCTTTAGGCGGCTTAATCATAACCACCTTTTTGCTCACTTTAACCAGGACAGAAGCGCTTATTTTAATTCCGATATTCTTTTTTTTCGGGCTGCTAGGGCACAAGAGCTTTAAGCATGCCGGCATATTCTT
>JAQUNS010000034.1 GCA_028717465.1 Candidatus Omnitrophota bacterium | reverse complement strand
GATTTTATAGATGGTCTTGGCATGGACGGCCGTTTTACTATATCCAATATGGCGGTTGAGTTAGGAGCCAAGGCCGGCATTATGAGGGCAGACCGGAAGACAAAAGAATGGGTTTCGAATAACTTGGGTATTTTGAAAATTAATGCTGTTTCTGCCGACGAAGGAGCAAGTTACGATTGGGTCAAAGAGTTTGATTTGGCTAAAATATCCCCTCAAGTAGCCAAGCCGCATAAGGTTGACAATGTTTCTCCGTTAAAAGATGTCGAAGGCGTTGAGATAGCTCAGGGTTATATAGGTACTTGTACTAACGGCAGGCTGGAAGATTTAGAGGTCGCCTGCCGGATTTTAAAAGGGAGACAAGTAAAGTCAAGGCTGATAGTTGCGCCTATATCTAAGAAGGTTTTCATCCAAGCCAAAGAGAAGGGTTTGATAGACATTTTAATATCTTGCGGATCTTTGTTGCTTCCGCCTGGTTGCGGGCCTTGCGTTGGTACCCATGCCGGAGTTCCGGCTGACGGAGAGAATGTTATATCGACTGCCAATAGAAATTTCAGAGGCAGGATGGGCAATCCCAACAGCTTTATATACCTTGCTTCCCCGGCTACTGTTGCAGCATCTGTTTTAGAGGGTAAAATTAGCGATCCCAGAAAATATCTGGATAGATAGCGTGTTGAAAAAAAATATCTCTCTGATAGTCGTGATGTTAATCGTAATGGCTGTAGTATTCAGTTGGCGGTTTTTTTATCGCAGCATAGATAGAAATCAATATTGGCAGATAGAGTACGGCATGAATACGGAAGAGGTGGGCAGGATTTTGGGCGAACCGGTAAAAAAAATAAAATACAGCTGTTCCTGCCACGGAGATTCAGAGGTTTGGCGTTATAACGCAAAATACTCACTGCTTGCTGTTACTGTTTGGTTTAAATCTGCCCAGGAAGGCACTTTAAGGGTCTTTGACAAAATCTGGGGTTTTATACCTTAAAATAATAGATAGTAGCAATTATTAAGCTGTTAATGCCTCAGTGCGCTGTTTTGAGAATCTGATTTTTTTGAAAATTTACTACTGTCGAAGATAAGCGGCATAACAGCGCTACTAAAAAATACCAGCATACTGTTAATTGTTTTTCAGGCAATAAGGATTTGCTTAAAAACTGCTTGCAGTTTAATTGATTTAATTGTATCATTAAAAAACTATGGATAAGAAAGGCTGGGTATTGGTCAAACTGCTTGTAGCTGTCACTGCTGTTTTAATTTTTATCTACTTAATGACGCCCAGGATGCAGGGCAGCATATACAAAATAAGAAATTTGACTACGCAGGCCAACATGGAATCGATAAGGGTAGCTATAGCCAGTTACTATAAAGACAATGCCCAGTGGCCCCCATCTTTGAACAGCTTGATGCCGAAATACTTTAAAAAGATACCAAAAGAATACCTGTCTTCTGTTAAGGGTTCCCTTATGTTTTCTATCGCTAAGAAAGAAAGTGATTTAGCATCTCAGAGAGGGCCCGGTTTAGAGGGCTGGATATACGGTGATTTCAGCAAAGACGAGTCTGCGAAATCTTCCCATGTTTTGCTGCCCAGGAGCACGACTCTTTCAGATAAAACCGGAGATACTTCTTCCTGGTAAAACATAGCAGCGCAGGGCTTATTTTGTCATAATTTTAACAATAAAGGGGGAGAGATGGAAATTACAATTGGAGGCAACAGAAAGGTAAGAAGGGCATATGGTTTTGATGAGATAGCTCTTGTGCCCGGGCGCCTTACTATTAATCCCAATGAGGTTGACGTTTCTTGGAACTTGGCAGGGAAAAAATACAGGATTCCGATTATAGCAGCTGCTATGGATGGGGTTGTCGATGTAAAATTTGCAATTGCTATGGGCAGGTTAGGTGGTTTTGCCGTTTTAAACCTGGAAGGCGTCCAAACCAGATATAAAAATCCTGAAGAGGTTTTGGAAAAAATAGCAAAACAGAGCCCTGAGAAAGCTACTGAATTGGTTCAGAAGGTTTACAAGGAGCCCATAAAAGAAGATCTTATTATAGAAAGAATTAATCAGATCAAATCTTCCGGAGTCGATTGTGTGGTCTCTGCTATTCCGCAAAGGGCCCAGAGGTTTGGGGCAATAGCTCAGGACGCAGGCTGCGATATGTTTGTTGTGCAATCTACCGTTGCTTCGCTTAGGCATGAATCTTCTGAATATTCTATTCTTGATTACAAAAAACTGCTTAAAAAGATAAAAATACCTGTCATAGTAGGCAATTGTGTTACTTACGATGTGGCTATGGATTTAATGGAAGCCGGAGCTGCCGGTATTCTCGTGGGCATAGGGCCTGGAGCGGCCTGCACAACAAGAGGTGTTTTGGGTATCGGAGTGCCTCAGGTAACAGCTACTGCCGATACTGCTTTGGCCCGCGATAAATATTTTAAGAAAACAAAAAGGTATGTCCCTGTTATTACAGACGGCGGCATGAGGACAGGAGGGGATATCTGCAAGGCTTTTGCTTCCGGAGCTGATGCTGTTATGATAGGGTCTTCTTTAGCCCGGGCTAAAGAAGCCCCGGGCAGAGGTTATCACTGGGGTATGGCTACTCCGCATTATAACCTGCCGCGCGGCACCCGTATATATGTAGGTACGACAGGAACATTAGAAGAGATACTGCTTGGTCCGGCAAGAGTTGATGACGGATCTCAGAATCTTATCGGAGCTTTGCAGACTGCGATGGGATCTCTGGGTGCAAAAAATATAGACCAGATGCATAGCGTCGAAATTATAATAGCCCCGTCTATACAGACAGAAGGCAAGTTGTTCCAGCGCGCCCAACGGGTTGGCATGGGGAAATAATATTTAGTTATAAGAGGCCTGAGTATTTTTCCTATAATCCAATCGCAGCCTTTAGCCGGCGGAGCTTCGGATTATTTTACCTGAGATTGGCGGATATATTTTATGGATAAGATATTAGTGCTTGATTTCGGTTCTCAGTATACCCAGTTGATAGCCAGAAAGATAAGAGAGCTGAATGTATTCTCCCAGATAGTAAATCATGATATATCTTCTGAGCAGATATCTAGGATAAGGCCTTCGGGTTTGATTCTATCCGGATCTCCGGCAAGCGTAGATTTAGGCGAACCTCCTCTTCCAGATAGCAGTATTTTCCGGCTTGGAATACCGGTTCTCGGAATATGCTATGGTATGCAGGTGCTGGCTAAATCTTTAGGCGGCAATGTTGCTAAAGCCGGCAAAAGAGAGTATGGCAGGGTCAAAATACATATCGACGGTAAAAGCGCTATCTTCAGGTCCGTAAAGAGCAGTTTTATATGCTGGATGAGCCATGCTGAGGAAGTGGTAAAACTGCCTTCGGGTTTTAAAACAATAGCCCATACTGACAATTGTAAAATTGCGGCCATGGTTTCTTCTGACTGGAAATCTTACGGAGTTCAATTCCACCCCGAAGTTATTCATACGCAATTCGGCAAAGATATTTTGAGCAATTTTATTGACATCTGCGCCTGTAAAAGAGATTGGAGAATATCCTCGTTTATTAAAAATTCTATTGCCCAGATAAAGGAGCTGGTTGGCGATGACAAGGTTATATTGGGCCTATCAGGCGGAGTCGATTCCTCTGTTGCCGCAGTTCTTCTGAATGAGGCAATAGGCAGAAATCTGCATTGCGTATTTGTCAATAACGGCCTGCTGAGAAAAGGGGAGCCGGATAAAATAAGGCGCATATTTACTAAAGATTTTAATATCAACCTCCATTATGTTAATGCCCAAAATGATTTTATAGCACGGTTGGAAGGCGTAATAGATCCTGAAAGAAAAAGAAAGATCATAGGTGCTGAGTTTATCAGGGTTTTTAATGCTGCTGCAAAAGATATAGGTAATATTAAATATCTGGCCCAGGGTACTTTATACCCGGATGTTGTAGAGTCGCTGTCTGCTTTTGGGGGCCCATCCGCCAAGATTAAAACACACCATAATGTCGGCGGCCTTCCCAAGAGGATGAAGTTGAAATTAATAGAGCCTTTAAGGTTTCTTTTTAAAGATGAGGTCAGGAAAATAGGCCGGGCGCTTAATATGCCGGATGATATCATATACAGGCATCCTTTCCCCGGTCCCGGACTAGCGGTAAGAATACTGGGGGAGGTCACTAAAAACAGGCTTGCTATTTTAAGAGATGCCGATGCAATAATAATCCAAGAGATCAAGAGCAGCGGTTTTTACAGAAATATCTGGCAGTCCTTTGCCGTTCTTCTTCCGGTTAAAAGCGTTGGGGTTATGGGTGATGGCCGTACCTATGAGTATGTTCTGGCGCTCAGGGCCGTTAGCAGTAAAGACGGCATGACAGCGGACTGGGCAAAACTCCCCTATGGTATTCTGGAGTCTATTTCGAACAGGATTATTAACGAGGTAAAAGGAATAAACCGTGTTGTGTACGACATAAGCTCTAAGCCTCCTGCAACAATTGAGTGGGAATAATTTAATTACGTGTTAACGTTGAAACGTTTCAACGTTTTAACGCACATTTTTTAATATTAGATATAATTATGTTGCATTCTGATTTTGTACATCTTCATTTGCACTCCCAGTACAGCTTATTGGACGGAGCCTGCAAGATTGACGAGCTAATAGGGTTGGCCCGTTATTATAAAATGCCCGCAGTCTCCGTAACAGACCATGGCAATCTTTTTGCGGCCATAGAGTTTTATTCTAAAGCGATAGAGGGTGGCATAAAACCGATACTAGGATGCGAGTTTTATTTGACTGCTTCCTCGAGATTCGATAAATCAACAGGCATCAAAAATAAAAATATCCATCATTTGACTATTCTGGCTAAAGACGAGGATGGTTACCGGAACTTAGTTAAGTTAGTCAGCTTGGCCTATCTGGACGGGTTTTATTATAAACCAAGGATAGACAAAGATATTTTAACAAGTTATTGCCGGGGCTTAATATGTTTAAGCGGTTGTATGAAATCCGAAATAAATCAGGCTTTACTTTGCGATAATTACGAAAAAGCAGAACAGGCAGCCGGATTTTACAAAGAGATATTTGATAAAGACAGTTTTTACATAGAATTACAGGACCAATTTATACCTGAGCAGAGAAAGCTGGTAACAGAAGCTGTTAAATTGGCAAAAAGCATGGGTATTCCTTACGTTGCAACAAACGATGTCCATTATCTGCGCAAAGAACATTCTTATGCTCATGAGATACTTTTGGCCGTACAGACCCAGACCACCGTAGACGATCCCAACAGGCTCAGGATGTCTACCGATCAGTTTTACTTTAAATCTCCGGTTGAAATGAAAGAAGTGTTTAAGGATATTCCTAATGCTTTAACCAATACTATTGCAATAGCCGAAAAATGCAATGTAGAATTTGAGTTTAATAAAGCACTCCTGCCCAATTTTAATGTACCTGAAGGTTTTACCCAGAAAGATTACCTGCAATATCTGTGCGCAGAGAGCCTAGAAAAAAAATATTCTCAGTCCGACAATAGCATAAAAGAGAGATTGTTGCACGAATTGAACGTAATAAACAGCCTTGGTTTTACTAATTATTTTTTAATAGTCAGGGATTTTATAAAGTTTGCCAGGGAGAGCAATATCCCCGTAGGTCCGGGGCGCGGATCTGCCGCAGGAAGTATCGTAAGTTATCTTCTTGATATTACAACTATAGATCCGCTTAAGTATGGCTTACTTTTTGAGCGTTTTCTTAATCCGGACAGAGTCTCTATGCCGGATATAGATATAGATTTTTGTTATGAACGCAGGCCGGAGGTAATAGATTATGTTGTTAAGAAGTATGGCGCAGATAATGTGGCCCAGATTATCACCTTTGGAACTTTGCAGGCCAGGGCCGCCATCAGAGATGTTGCCAGAGCTTTAAATATGCCCTATCAGGATGCAGACAGGATTGCAAAGCTGATACCCCAAGAGCCTGATATAGATATAGAGAGAGCTGTAAGATTAGAGCCTACGCTGGCCAGCATGGTCTCAACAGATCCCAAAGTAAAGCAGCTAATAGATATAGCTAAGGTTTTAGAGGGCCTTTCGCGGCATGCTTCTGTGCATGCTGCAGGGGTTGTTATAAGCAGCCAGCCGCTTATAGAATTAATACCTTTGTATAAAGTGCCTGACGGGGATATTGTCACCGGATATGATATGTCTTCCATCGATAAAGTTGGATTAATGAAAATGGACTTTCTTGGTTTACGTACTCTGACGATGATAAGCGAGTGCGAGGGTATTGTAAAAAGGACACAAGGCATAAGCGTTAATATCGATGAAATAGCCACAGAGGACCAGGCAACATATTCCCTGCTTTCAGAAGGTGATTCTGCAGGAATCTTTCAGCTGGAAAGTTCCGGCATGCGGTCGCTGCTAAAGCGGCTCAAGCCGGATAAATTCGAGGACTTAATAGCAATCCTGGCATTGTATAGACCGGGCCCCTTGGGTTCTGGCATGGTCGATGATTTTATCAGAAGAAAGAACAGAGAGATAGAGATCAGTTATGAACACGAGCTGCTTAAACCTATTCTGGCAGAGACTTACGGCATTATACTTTATCAGGAGCAGGCTATGCAGATTGCCTCAAGCTTAGCTGGATTTACTATGGCAGAAGCAGATATTTTGAGGCGCGCTATGGGTAAAAAG
>JAQUNS010000033.1 GCA_028717465.1 Candidatus Omnitrophota bacterium | reverse complement strand
AGAATCAAATCACCGGGTTGGTTTTGAACTGGAGTGCTGTCTCTTGGTCCAAACTGCATGTGGTTCCTCTCTCAATAAGGGCAAAAGCTGTTGTAGATGCCACAGGCCACGATGCCGAGATATGCAGGATTGTATAAAAAAAGATGGGCAATTGCCTTAATACCGAATCCGGAAAAGTTATCGGTGAAAAATCCATGTGGGCAGAAGTTGGCGAAAGGGATATTATGGTTAATACGCGCCAGGTCTATCCGGGCCTGTTTGTATGCGGCATGTCTGCCAACGCTGTTTACGGTTCGCCTAGGATGGGCGCAATATTCGGAGGCATGTTATTATCGGGTAAGAAGCTCGCGGTTTTGATAAAAGATTATATAGCAGTGCTGAAATAGTATAGATGAAGATAATTTAGATGTTTTGTTGTAAAATAATAATATTTACAGGTAATAGATTAAAAAAATATATCCCCCTGCAGGTTTCTCCTTTGGCGAAACCTAACCGCCGGGGTAATTCGCCCCAACAGCCTTGCAAATTAGGGGGCTCATTAGGAGGTTGACATGGTAAAGACAATAAAAGAGATCAACGAGAAGATTAAAAAAGGCAAGGCAGTTGTTGTTACGGCCGAAGAGATGATTGCAATAGTGAAGAAAAAAGGCTCAGCTAATGCTGCCAAAAATATAGATGTTGTCACAACCGGAACCTTCGCTCCTATGTGTTCATCCTCTATGTACATAAACATCGGCCATACCAAGCCCAGGATTAAACTGGGCGGCGGCAGGGTTTTTTTAAATGATGTAGAGGCGTATGCCGCTCTGGCCGCGGTTGACATCTCTATCGGGGCCAATGCTCTGCCTTTAGACGATCCCAGAAACAAGGTGTATCCGGGGGAGTTCAAATACGGCGGCGGCCATGTCATCGAAGATTTTGTCAAAGGCAGCGATATAAAACTAGAAGGCTCTGCTTACGGCACAGACTGTTATCCCAGAAAAGACCTAACAACCAAAATCAATATAAAGGACGTGAATGAGGCCGTTCTTTTTAATCCCAGAAACTGCTATCAAAATTACAATGTCGCCGTTAATCTCTCTAACAAAATAATCTATACTTATATGGGCCTGTTGAAGCCGAAACTGGGCAATGCCAACTACTGCAGCGCCGGCGCTCTTTCGCCGTTGCTCAAAGACCCTTACTATAGAACTATAGGTATAGGCAGCAGAATATTTTTAGGCGGTGGTATTGGCTATGTTTGTTTCTGGGGTACCCAGCACAACCCTTCTGTAGAAAGAACAAAAAAAGGCATCCCCAAATCTCCTGCCGTTACTATTGCAGTGATAGGGGACTTAAAACAGATGAATGCAAACTGGATTAAAGGCGCCAGCATGCTTGGTTACGGAGCCAGCCTATCTGTGGGCATAGGCATACCGATACCTATACTGGATAAAGAATCGGCCTATTACGCTGCGATAGAGGATAAAGATATCTGGACCAACGTAATAGATTACGGAAAATCTTATCCTAAATGCGAAAAGAGCATTATTGCAAAAGTTAATTATGCCCAGCTTCGCTCCGGCAAGATCAAGATAAAAGGTAAATATGTTCCTACAGCCAGCCTCTCCAGCTACAGCAAGGCTAAAGAGATTTCGCAGATTCTAAAAAGCTGGATAGAGAAAGGCAGTTTTATTTTATCCGAGCCTGTTCATAATTTGCCCGGCGATAAATCCGGATATAGATTCAAAAGCTTAGAGATCAGAAATTAAAATCCGGCTTTCTCCATAAAATCATGCCCAAAGGTAAAGTTTTAATAGCTATTAGCGGCGGAGTCGATTCTTCTTATGCCGCTCTCTGTTTAAAAGAAAGCGGTTATAATGTTGAAGCTCTGACTATGATTACATCCGGAAAAGATAAAGATATACTTGAATCCGCAGGCAGTCTTTGCCGGTATTTGGGCATAAAACATAGAATACTGGATCTATCCGAAACCTTTAAAAAAGAGATAATAGGCTACTTTATCCGGGATTACCAATCCGGCCGGACACCTAATCCTTGCATACGCTGTAACAGAATATTTAAATTCGGAACTCTTTATCAAGAATCGCTTCAAGACGGGTTTGATTTTTTTGCAACCGGCCACTATGCCCAAACAATCTCTCTTCAAAGCGGTTATTTTATTAAAACTGCTAAAGACACAGCAAAAGACCAGAGCTACTTTTTATACTCTATCAAAAAAGAATTTTTAAGCAGGATTATCTTTCCTTTAGGGAGCTTTCTAAAAAGCGATGTAGTAAAATTGGCGAAAAAAAGCAAAATTCCTTTTTCTAAAAAGGGCCCCAGCCAGGACCTCTGTTTTGCGGCTAAAAACAATCTAAAAAATATTTCAGAGATTAAAGGTGCTCTAGAAGGAGCGGATATAGTAGATAGTTACGGCAATATACTGGGTATAAATAAAAGTCCGGGTTTTTATACCGTAGGCCAGCGCAAGGGCTTAGGGATAAGCCACAAATCCGCTCTTTATATATTAAATATTGACTGCCGGAACAATAAAATAACCGTCGGATCAAAATCCGATTTATTATCATCCGGATTGAGAGCTTCTGAATCGAATTTATTAGGCGAAGATTTAACCGGAGAAGTTTTTGCAAAAATTCGCTACAAACATAACCCGGCGAGGTGTAAAATATCTATTGCCGAAACCGGCCGTTTGACCGTTATGTTCAAAGAGCCCCAGTACGCTGTAACGCCCGGACAATCTGCTGTTCTATACAAAGATAACATTGTTTTAGGCGGAGGTATAATCGAGGAGGCCATAGAATGAATGCAGAAAAAATTGATACTGCCGTTATAAAAGAGATTCAGAATCTCAAGAAAAAAAATAATGCCGTTATACTTGCTCATAATTATCAGCTGCCCGAGATTCAGGATATAGCTGATTTTTTGGGAGACTCCTTTGATTTAAGTGTAAAGGCTTCCAAAATCAAAGCCGATGTAATAGTATTTTGCGGGGTCAGGTTTATGGCTGAAACCGCAAAAATTATATCTCCGCACAAAAAAGTTCTTATGCCCGATATAGATGCCTCTTGCCCTATGGCTGATATGATAACAAAACAGCAGCTCCAGGATATCAAAGATGCCCACCCTGGCGCCAAAGTATTGTGTTATGTAAACAGCTCTGCCGAGGTCAAGTCTATATCTGATGTCTGCTGTACATCTGCTAATTCTGTAAAGATTGCCCAAAGAGCTTTTTCTAAAAGTGATGAGGTAATTTTTGTTCCCGATAAATACCTCGCTCTTTATACCGCCGGCCAAACAAAGAGAGATTTTATTATTTGGGACGGCTACTGTCCTGTCCACGCCGATATGAATTCCCAAGACGTAAAAAAAGCCAAATTTTCTTATCCGCAGGCAGAACTGATTGTTCACCCGGAATGTTCTCCCGAGGTTATTAAGATGGCCGATGCAGTCTGTTCTACTTCCGGCATGCTTAAATACGTAAACAGCTCAAAATCAAAACAGTTTATTATCGGAACTGAGCCCGGAATAATATACCGGCTTAAAAAAGAAAACCCGTCTAAAGATTTTTATGCTTTGTCTGGTTCCGCTCTCTGCATCGACATGAAGAGGACAACTCTTGAAAAAGTACTAAGTTCTCTAAAAGAACAGAAATATGCTCTAGAGCTATCTCCTGAGATCATAGCCGGCGCCCGGCGCAGTATAGATGCTATGATCAAATACGGTTCTTAAATATACAAGAACAGTTTTTATTTAATAATTATTATTGACAAAAACTTCCGATATGTTAAAATGCTAAAATATGAAAAATACCATTGATTTACTTAGCGTTAAAAAAATAAGGGTTACTCCCCAGCGACTGGCTGTATTTGATGTTTTTGGCCCAGATTTACATTTCACGGCCGAATCTATATACAAAAAGTTAAAAAAACAGTTCCCTTCCATATCCTTTGCCACGGTCTATACTATCTTGCAAATGTTTAAAAATAGAGGTATCATCAGCGAGTCCAGAATAGATTTTGAGCGTTCCACGTTTGAGTCCAGAACCGATTGCCATCATCATTTTATGTGCAAATCTTGCTCTAAAATATATGATATTGATATACCGCCTTGCAATACCTTAAAAACTCTCAAGGTAAAAGGTTTTAGGATAGAAGATTTTCAGGGCTATTTTTACGGAACATGCCGGGAGTGTGTTAAAAATGCTTGAAATTAAAAATGTAAAAGTCGAGATAGGTTCCAAATCCATACTTTATGATATAAGCCTGGCCTTAAAAGAAAACGAGGTTATGGTGTTATTCGGGCCCAACGGCAGCGGCAAGAGTACACTGATTAAAGCGATTATGGGTTTTAGCGGTTATGAGATTGCAGGCGGAATCATAAATTTCAACGGCAAAGAATTAAACAGCCTATCTATAGATGAGCGGGTGCAACTCGGTATAGGCATTATGTATCAGCATCCGCCCAAGATAAGAGGTGTTAGGCTCAGGCAGCTGGCAGGATTTTTATCCAAAGATAAAGATGAAATAGAAAGTTTAGCAGAGAAACTTTCGTTACAAGAGCATCTTGACCGCGAGATAAATCTTGGCTTCTCAGGCGGTGAAATGAAAAGGGCAGAGCTGTTTCAGCTGATTCTGCAAAAGCCGCGCCTGCTTCTGCTGGATGAGCCGGAGTCCGGCGTCGATATCGAAAATATATCGATCATGGGTAAAGTGCTGAGCGCCTATCTTAAAGAATACCGGGCTCAGGCTTTGATTATAACCCACACCGGATATATTCTTGATTATGTAGACGGCAATAAATCCTGCGTTATGGTGGACGGCCACATATCATGTTCCGGAAAACCGCGCGAGATTTTTAAATTTATACAGGAAAACGGTTACGATAAATGCAGGGAGTGCAAATGTCCGGTCAGCTCTTAAAAAAATTTGATCAGGAAGATAGGTCAACCATTGCTTCTTCCGGGATGGATGATACAGAAAAAACCCGTTCGGCGTCTTTTCTTCAGGAAGATAGCAAGATTCATTTTTCTCATGCCTTAGAGAGCGGAATCGAGATTCTTCCTATAGAAGATGCTTTGAAAAAAATACCCCAAGCCTCTGATTATTACGGTAGCGCGTTCAAAGAGTTGAACAGGGATTTCCCCTCTGATACAAAGGGCGGATATTTTATAAGAATTAAAAAAGGCAAGACCGTAGAGCTTCCCATTCAGTCCTGTTTGTTTTTGAAAAATCTCGGTTTTAAACAGAAAGTCCACAATCTGGTAATCATCGAAGAGGGCGCCAGAGCCCATCTTATAACCGGTTGCTCTGCTTCCCGCGCTGCCGGTGAAGCGCAGCATCTTGGAATATCGGAGTTTTTTATTCATAAAGGCGGCTACCTTAATTTTACGATGATACACTCCTGGCGCGAAGACGTTGCCGTAAAGCCGATGAGCGTTGCTTTGCTTGATGAAGATGCCTCATTTGTATCAAACTATATCTGTTTAAAGCCGGTAAAAGAGATAGTGATGTATCCTACCGCGGTTTTAAGGGGGAGGAACTCCCGGGCAAGCTTTAATTCCTTGCTTCTTACCCATCCGGGCTCTTTTCAGGACATAGGCTCGCGCGTAATTTTAAAGGCTGAAAATACTTCGGCTGAGATTATTGCCAGGGCGGTGAGCTTAGGCGGCAAAGCTATTTCCCGGGGGCACCTTAAAGCCGAGAGTAAAAATGTTAAGGCCCATCTTGAATGCCGCGGCCTTGTTATAAACGAGCAGGGCATAATTCATGCTGTGCCCGAGCTTGAGACCGGTTATAGGGATGTTGAGATGTCTCATGAGGCGGCAATAGGCAAGATCAGCAAAGAGGAAATAGAATATCTCTGTTCCCGAGGTTTTAGCCATGAGGATGCCCAGTCGATAATTATCAGGGGCTTTATGGACATAGAGATACTGGCATTGCCGGATATTTTAAAAAAAGAGATTAAAGATTTAGAAGATAAAAATTTATCCGGGAGCTTTTAATGGCACACGAAATAGAAGCCGCTTTTATTCAAAAAATTAAACGGACGCCGACAATATACAGTTTCAGGTTTTCAGCCGATGACGACTTAAATTTTAAACCCGGCCAATACATGGAAGTTATGCTGGATAAAATCGATAAAGAGCTCAGGCATTATCTCTCTTTTTCGTCTTCTCCGGATAAAGATTATTTTGAGTTTACCAAAAGATTAAGTGACAGCAGGTTCTCTCAAAAGCTAAGCCAGCTGAAAGATAATAGCACCGTTTTATTTAAGCTCCCCTTAGGAAGCTGTGTTTATAAAGAAGAGTACAAAAAAATAGCTTTTTTAATAGGCGGCATAGGCGTTACTCCGGCAATATCAATGATTGAATATGTAGTCGAGAACAATTTAGATACGGATGTAGTTGTTTTTTATTCTAACAGGACAAAAGAGGAGATAGCTTTTTACAAAGAGTTAAAAAATTGGCAAAGCCTGTCTAAAAAACTAAAAGTAATTCTCACAGTTACCGATGATGAAACCAGCGGTCCGCAGTATCTAAAAGGAAGGATAGATAAAGATATTATTAAGTCCAATATGGGCGATATCCTTGAAAGAATATTTTTTATATTCGGCCCTCCCAAGATGGTCGACGCCATGAAGGCGATAGCAGTTGAATTAGGAGTTGAGAATAATAATATCAAAACAGAGTATTTTATAGGGT
>JAQUNS010000032.1 GCA_028717465.1 Candidatus Omnitrophota bacterium | reverse complement strand
TTGTCCAAAGCAGGTTTAATCTTTTCATGCACTATCTGTGTCCTGGCAGCCAAAAAAAGCAACAGCTCGGCAGGCCTGGAAATCTCATCCGGATCTGAAAAAAGCAGAATATCTCTTATGCTCTCACCTAGCTTTGTAGAGCCGGGCTCCCTAAAAAAAACAACCTCTCTGTTCTTGCTCTTAAGCCACTCCAAAAAAAGCTTGGCTTGGGTGGATTTACCACTGCCTTCAATGCCCTCGAATGTAACAAATATTCCGCTCATCCTTTAATTCCTTCCAGCTTAATCCCCTCAATAAAGAATTTCTGGGCAAATAAAAATACCACTATAATGGGCGCGATAGCCATTGTAGATGCCGCCATTAAAAGAGTCCAGTTAACAAGATAATACTGGGATTGAAAATATGCCAAACCTATAGGCACGGTAAACATATCTATTGAATTGGTAACTAAAAGCGGCCAAAGCAGGCTCTGCCAATTGCCTATAAACGTAAACACGGTAAGAGTAGCCAAAGCAGGCTTAGACAGCGGAAGTATTATCCTAAAATATATACCAAGATATCCGCAGCCGTCTATCTTGGCGGCATCTTCTAAATCTTTAGGCAGGGACATAAAAAACTGCCTGAGCATAAAAGTGCCGTAGGCCGTAAATATGGCAGGCACAATCAGCGCTTTATAAGAATCGATCCAGCCAAAATACCTCATCAAAATAAATACCGGAATTATAACTACGGCACCCGGTATCATCATCGTAGATAAATAGGCAAAAAATATTTTGTCTCGGCCTGGGAAATCAAGCCTGGAAAAAGCATATCCGGCTAAAGAGCTCGTCAAAACAACGCCCAACGTAACAGAGAGCGCAATAAAAATAGAATTAAAATAAAATTTTAAAAATGGTATAACCTTAAAAACATCTAAATAATTCTGCCATAAAAACTTATCCGGCATCCAGCTTTTTAAATCAAGAGGATTTTGGGTGTATACTTCCACTGCGTCCTTAAAAGACGTTGAGACCATCCATATAAACGGCATAACCATAGTGACAGCAAAGATAGAGAGTACTAAATACCAGATAAGCTTTTTCCCGGCACTTCTGAAATTTATGTCGGCCTTGAGATTTTTTTTATTCATACCTAATAGTGAACCAGCCTTCCTCCCCTCTTCCAATATACTCTGGAAAATACAAATATTATTACAAAAAGTATCCAGGCTACGGCAGCGGCATAACCTGCTTTTTGAAATTCGTATAGATTGGTAAATATGTAGTACATTATAGTCGTAGAAGAATTGGCAGGCCCGCCTCCGGTTAAGATATATATTATGGCAAACGAGCCCTGTAAACCTCCAATTATACTCATTATAGTAATAAAAAATGTGGTTGGCGATATCATAGGTATTGTTATATAGCGAAACTTGTGCCAGGAGCTTGCACCGTCTATATCGGCTGCTTCATACAAATCCCGCGGTATGCCTTGAAGGGCAGCAAGATATAGTATCATGTTGTAACCGCCGATTGTCATCCAAAGGTTGACCAGCATAATAGCCGGCTTAGCCCAGTTAGCATCAGAAAGCCAGCTTGGCCCTGCTAGTTTTAAACCCAGAAGTTCGCCAAGCCTGACTATAAGGCTGTTTATCAAGCCGAAGTCTGGGTTCAGCAGAACTTTCCACAACACGGCTATTGCGGCAATCGGACAGATTACCGGAAGAAAAAATAACATCCTGTATATCACTATACCCTTAAGCCTTCGGTTAACCGCAATTGCCAATACAAGAGAGCCTATTATACCTATCGGTATTGTCAGCATAAGAAAAATAGTGTTGTACATGTAGTACCAGAAATGAGGATCGTTAGGAACAAAACGGCCGTCTTGGAAGTGGAATCCAAGCAATTTAACAAAATTAGCAAAACCTATAAATTTGAGATTAGAAAATATAGATTCTCCTGCCCCTATAAGTTCCCATCTGAAAAAACTTAAAAGAAGAGAGAATATGACAGGCAAAAATGTAAAAACGAAAAAACCTATCAGATTAGGCCCAAGAAATAAAAGCGCTGCCAGAGATTCCTTGCTTCTAGCCCTCAAGCTTCCTCCAGCTGGATGAACTCTTGCTGTCTTCTATTATAATTCCGGCATCCTGCAGAATGCTTCTGATCTTATCGGCCAGTTCGAAATTCTTGGAAGCTCTGATCTGATCTCTTATTTTTATGATGCTGTTTATTAAATCATTATTTTGGGTATCAATATTCTGGCTAGAAAATAAAGAAAAAACCGAACCCAGCTTATGTAAAACCTTATTTATCTTAACCAGAAGAAATATCCTGCCGGCAAAATCAAGCCCGGGATCTTCGTAGGCTCTGTTGCCCTCACTTAAAATTTCATACAAAATGCTCAACGCTAAAGCGGTATTAAAATCGTCATCCATAGCCTGCCTAAATTTAGACTCCGAATCTGCCAATTTAACCTCATACTGGTTAAAAATTTTACCTGTATTTTTATTAGGCCGCAGGTCATTTTTGTGCAACTTTATGCTGGCAACTCTGGCAAAAAATGAATCAAAACGCTCACTGGATGCTTTAGCTTCATTCAATCTCGCCCAGCTAAAATCTATCGGGGTATTATATTTAGCCGATAAAAAGAATATTTTTAAGGCATCGGGATGTATTTTTTTTAAAACTTCCTCAACGGTTACAAAGTTGTTCAGCGATTTTGCCATCTTCTCACCGTTGATCGTAAGCATACCGTTATGGAGCCAGTAATTTGCAAACTGCTTGCCTGTTGCTGCCTCTGCCTGAGCAATCTCATTTTCATGGTGCGGAAATATCAGATCTCTGCCTCCGGCATGTATATCGAAAGTTTCACCTAAATAACAAGTGCTCATAACAGAGCATTCTATGTGCCAACCCGGCCTACCGCGACCCCAGGGGCTCTCCCAAGAAGGTTCGTTATCTTTTGATTTTTTCCAGAGAGCAAAATCAAGGGGGTCCCTTTTAGTTTCGCCAGGAACAACTCTAGCTCCTGCAATCATATCGTCTAGGGAACGGCCGGATAATCTGCCGTATTTTTTAAAACTCCGCACACTAAAATATACGTCTGAGCCTGACTCATAAGCGAAACCTTTTTCTATCAGACGCTGGATAAAGCTTACCATTTCATTGATATGCTCTGTCGCCCAAGGCTCTATATCAGGAGGCATAATACCAAACCTGTCCATCCATAATTTGTAAACTCTGTAATATTTTTCTGCTATCTTACGGGTAGATTCTATTAGATCCCCAAAACCGGAATCCTTTGCCTTTTGAATAATTTTATCATCAACATCGGTAACGTTTCTTAAGAAATAAACCTGATAACCTTTAAATAGAAAGTATCTTCTTATAACATCGAAATCATAGGCGCTCCTCAAGTGTCCTAGGTGAGGCTCATCATATACGGTAGGGCCGCAGAGGTATATTTTTACTTCTCTTTCTTTCTGCGGTTTAAAAAATTCCTTCTTGCCGCTCAGTGTATTTAAAACCTTAATGGCCATTTAGCTCTTGCTCTTTTTTCTTACGCCACTGCTTTAAAACATCTTCTATTTCGTTGATTTCATTCTGAATACGCTCGATAGACTGCGCCAGAGGATCAGGAAGGTTGGTATGATCCAGAGAAATCTTGGAGATTCTCACACCTTCTCTTTTGACCATTCTTCCGGGGACTCCGACAACAGTAGAATTATCCGGCACGTCCTTGACAACAACGGCGTTGGATCCGATCTGAACATTATTACCTATAACGATATTGCCCAATACTTTGGCTCCCGAACCTATCACAGCATTGTCTCCTATAGTTGGGTGGCGCTTGCCGCGTTCTTTGCCTGTTCCGCCTAAAGTAACACCCTGATATAGAGTTACATTCTCCCCTATTACAGTTGTTTCGCCTATGACAACGCCCATACCGTGATCAATAAACAGGCCATTGCCTATCCGAGCACCGGGATGAATCTCAATGCCGGTTAAAAACCTGCCCAGTTGAGAGATTAGGCGCGGGAAAAAAGGAATTTTGAACTTGTAAAAAAACCCGGCTAAACGATGTAACACCAAGGCGTGCAGGCCGGGATACAATATTATTATGACCAGCCTGTTCCTGGCAGCAGGGTCTCTGTCTATTGCAGCGTCTATCTCCGGCTTAAATAGAATAGAGATAGCAAGTATCAAACCGGCAACGATAACAATAAATAACACCATAGTAATTTATTATTATCTCTGAACCACTTAAAATGTCAACTCATAAAGGCAAAATTGAGCTGAATTAAATAACTGGATTAAAAAGATAAACAACTTATCTGTACATAGGCAGAAATCTAAAAAACAGAAAAGCTACGCTCAATAGAATAACGGTAGAGACAAGGCCCGGTATTATCCATTGCAAAAATCCAACATAAATATTATTCCTTTTTTCTATCATCCCCAAAGCGACTATATTGGCAGTTGAACCTATAAAAGTTATATTGCCTCCTATGCAGGCTCCGTATAAAAGCACCCACCAGGCCACATTGGAATATTGCGGATATAGCGTTATTACAGTATTTAAAACTGGTATAAAGGCCGCGACCAAAATAACGTTATCTACCATACTTGAGATAACAGCGCTAAAAATCAGCACAAAAGCTATAAAGAAACCATAAGAACTTAAGATATTATCAGAAAACCAGCCGGCCAATATCTGGGTAACCCCGGTATGTTCTAAAACTCCGGACTGGGCAAACAGAAATAAGAAAAATATTATTGTCCACCATTCTACCCCCTGCTCAACATATATCCTTGCCTGCCTCTTTCTCCAAGCCATAAGTATGCCCGCAGATATCAAGGGCGCAATAAGGAGTATATTGTTAGTATCCAGCCCCAGCAGCAGTTCTAATTTATGATGAAAAGCAATGATTGTAAAAGTAAGTGCCGCTATTGTAATACCGATACGCAAATCTTTATCGGCAGGAACTTTTATCAGATAAGACAGCGTGTCATTAGGCCCGAAATAATCAATCTGCTTGCTGAGCTCTCTAAGCGGTTTGGAAAAAATTAACAACGATATGCCGTAAAGAACAAAAGACAGAAAAATCATTACAGGGAAAGAATACTTGATAAAAGATTCAAACGTAAGCCCGGCCTTTGAGGCGATAAGTATCCCTATAGGATTTCCCAAAACGGTACCGGTGGAACCTACATTTGTAGCTAAAACAGATATTATTATAAAGGGAGCCGGATTTACTTCAAAATAATCGCATATGGTAAGAATTAAAATAACCATGAATATTATTGAAGAGACCTCATCTACACAACAGGCAGATACGGCAGAGACAAAAATAAGAAGAAACAAGAACCTGCCCGATGAAAATCTCCTTATTTTAAGGATTTTGCTTAAAATCCAGTCAAAAAAACCGAGCTCTTTCAAATTCCCTGTGATAATCATCATTCCGATTAAAAAAAGTATAACTTCCAGAGAAGCAAAGCTAACAAATTCCTTTACTGTCACTATACGCAAAAGCACTAAAAGAGCAGAGCCCCAAAGAGCAAAACTCAAACGGTACTGCCAAAAAAATATCGTTCCGGATATCGAAGCAAAAAAAACGCTTAAAGCCAGAGCTTGTTTGTTATTTAATCCTGCGTTAGAACCTAAAAACCAAGAAATTAAGATAAATATAAAATAAGTTATATATCTTGCAAACATTCTGTTTTTGCTGTTTACTGCCCCTGAATTCATTTTTATTAATATTGTTTTAAAACATACTCTGCAATATCTGTTATTTTAGGATCTTCTATGCCCAAATTTATGTTTGAAAATATGACGCCGGGCACAAAATCCGGATCAATAAAATGGGTCCCGCTCCATTGAGTTGTATTGGCGGCTATTACCTTGCCTGAAGCCCCTCCTAAAGCAGTCTCCCAGCTAAAACTGTAGTTTGGATAAAGACCGATATGCATGTCTGGAGAACGTTGCGGATATCTGCTTTGTCCATAATCATACACTCTGTATACAACATTACCTGAATTATCAGGATTTTTAATAGAAATAAGCTTATCTTTAATCTCCCGGCCAATTTTATCTGCATCCTGCTGGGTCAATATGCCGTTCTGCTCTCTGCCTAACCTGTTAAAATATAGATTTCCGTATCCAAGAGCATAGGCTTTTGTTTTATGCCAGTCTATCCCTTCAAGAAACCCGCTTAATTTTTCAACTTTATCGGATAGAACAAGGTAGCCATTTTCTATGAGCCACCTATTAAGATCGAAGACATAATCGTAACTGCAAAAACCATGGTCTGAAACTACCAGGACTAGAGTATCAGAGCCTAATCTATCCATTAAACCGCCGAGCATGGTATCCATTTTCAAATAGTAACTATGCACAACATCATTGTAACTTGAATTCCCATCCAGCATCTGCCTGAAGAACATATGCTGTATAATATCTAAGGCCTCAAAATAAAAAAACAAACACCCGGAGTCGAACTTTTCAAGAGCATTGCTTAAGATAGCCTGCTTGTCTTTTAGGATACTGTCAACATGTTCAAGAAATGCTTTCTCGTCCAGCATGCCCTCCATATACGGCCAGTTAGCATGCGGCATACCTTGGGTATAGTATAATCCTACAATGTTTGATATCTCTTCACTATACCTGCCGGGATGCGATATGGCAAAACAGGGCGCCTGGGGGTCTATGTTAAGAGGCGATAGATAGAGCCTGAACGGCT
>JAQUNS010000031.1 GCA_028717465.1 Candidatus Omnitrophota bacterium | reverse complement strand
AGATACACTGCTGCCGACCTTGCCTTTTATCGCCAAAGAAACATCAATAAAACCATTCTGATCACTTAAAGTAGAAAAATAAATCCTCCCCACCTCTTTGGCATTAAGATGATATATTCTGTCTTTTATATCCCAGACATCTCCAAACGAATAATAATCCGAACGAATTTTATTCTTTTGAAAAGAATAATCTTCGTTACGATAAAATAAAGAACCCATATTTTCCAAAGAAGAGAATAAATAACTCTTAAATAAAACCATAGATAAGATCAAAAAAAAGGTGCTGATAGCAATCGACTTTATCCCTGACCTTGTTATACGTATACTATTTAACCGACCAACCGGAAGAAAGACTATGAGCACTAAAGAGAGAATAATATTCACTGCATAGAGCTTGCTTATTGTTAAAGGGGCCCAGAAATATTTTACCAAAACCGTAAAAACAACTAAGCAGATTAAATTAACCAAGAAAGATTTAAAAATAAATTCCGGTAATGATTCTTTGTCTTTTTTGGTAAAACAGAGCAGCGCTCCCCCGGGCAATAAAAAAACATAGAATAGCTTAACAAATGTAATCAAGAAATTATTTGAATTTATAAACACCAGAAGTGTTATAATCAGGAGTATGTTTAGAAGCAGTATTTTTTTAAAATTTATCATTTAATTTCAATCTTACAATTCCTCTGATATCTTCAATTATGGTTCGAAATATTTTGACCTTGGTTTTTTGCCCTGCATCCCATGCAATGGCTAACTCTTTTATCTTTAGCTTTCGCCTATAAGCATAAAACAATAACTCTGTATCGAAGAACCAATTGTTGTTCTCAACAAAAGGCAATACATCTAAAACAGCTCGGCGCCTAAACATTTTAAAACCACACTGGTAATCAAAAAATGGGAGCCTTAACATATTTTTAACTAATATGCTGTAATTTCTGGAAAGAAAACTTCTGAAACAAGAACGGGTTACCAAGGAAGGATCGATCAGCCTGGAACCAATAGCAATATCATTCCCTGCTCTAATATTATTATACATAACTAGAAAATAATTGAGATCTGCAGATAGATCCACATCCATATAGGCAACGATAGAGCAATCAGACTTTTCTATTCTATATCTTAATGCACCCCCTCTGCCCTTTGTTTTTAATTTGACAGAGCGAATGCCGGAAAAACCCGCTGCTAAATTTTGAGCAATATTAAATGTATCATCAAGAGAACCATTATCTACTATGCTTATTAAAAAATCAAAATCGTGCAGGATTAAAAAATCCCTCAATTTTAAAACATTAAACCTTAATAGCTCTTGTTCATTATAAACAGGAAGTATTACCTCTATAGCTTCATCCATTTGTTTTAGCTGCTTACTGCTGTAATCGAAAAAAAATAACAAAGTAATACATGATTACAGCTAAACACAACATACATAAGTTAATAAAAAGGATCTAACAGCACTCAGTATTGTCGGAGTAAATACGCCCTCAAAAGTCCCAAAACGCTTGCTGTTCATGGCAATATTGGCTTATCTAAGCCAGTATATTATCTCTACCATTAACCTGTTAGACAATTAAAAAAATGAAACAAAAAACAGCAACATATTTATTTTTTTGAGCGTAATTAAAAGAGGCTTAAGTACGATTAGAAAGACCGGAGCCAGAACCGTATTTTTTGCTTTATTTCATCGCGCACAATGCGGGCCATTTTTAGTCTTTCCTCAGCGGTACCTTGAAATCCTGACGGGTCAGAAAAACTCCAGTGAATCTTCTCGTGATTACCCGGAAATACAGGGCAGGCTCCGGACTGAGACTCATCACAGACAGTAATTACGTAATCATAGCGCTTACCCTGCTTATAGAAATCGAACACGCTTTTTGTTTTATTTTGCGAGATATCAACTCCGGCTTCTTGCATTGCCTCAACCACCACCGGATTAAGATCACCCGGCTCTAAGCCTGCGCTTTCTACTTCAAACCTATCCCCTGCCAATTGCTTCAAAAACGCCTCGGCCATCTGGCTGCGGGCAGAATTGTGCACACAGACAAATAAGACTCTTTTTTTATCCATAATAATTCCTGTCCATTAAAATAACTGCTTATCAGCCTGATTGGCGCTTAAAATTTCCGCATAATAAAATACCGAATTTTGCAGTTTTCTAAGCATTAGATGAATTTTATTTCGATAAAACATTCTTGATCTCTTCTCTGCTTAAAACTTTACCGGCAGAGATAACCTCGCCATCAACAACAAAGGCCGGAGTAATTATAACTCCGTATCCGGTAATCTTGTCGATATCTGTTACCTTGCTTATTTCAGCCTCTGCATTTAACTCTTTAAGCGCAGCTTCTGTATTAGATGTAAGCTGCTTGCACTTTGGGCACCCCGCTCCTAAAATTTCTATTTTCATTATAAACCTCCTTATTTAACTACCGCTCCAAAAATCATACCGCTTATCGTCGCCATGACAACAACCAGCATTACATAAACAGCTGTTTTTTTGGTGCCGATAACTCCTCTTATTACAAGCATATTGGGCAGGCTTAAAGCCGGCCCTGCTAAAAGAAGGGCTAAAGCCGGGCCCTTGCCCATGCCGGATCCGATCAGCCCTTGTAAAATCGGGACTTCGGTAAGAGTAGCAAAATACATAAATGCCGCCACAATTGATGAGAAAAAATTTGCCCGCAATGAATTGCCTCCTACTAAGGCTTCAATAAACCTGGAAGGTATAATGCCCTCCTGCCCAACTCTGCCTAAAAGAAAACCGGAAACTAATACCCCTATCAAAAGAAGCGGCAGTATCTGCAAGGCAAATCCCCAGGAGGCCTGGAACCACTGCTTTAACTCTTCTTTTTTAAACCAAGCTATAAGCATACCGAATAAGCCCGCTAAAGAGAGCCCCGATATCAGCCATTTATAGCGGTATATCAGCAGCCAGGCTGCCTGGCTGTTTTCAGGAGGCTTAGCCCAGTTAGCAAATACCAGAAAAACTATCATAGACAAGAAGTAAAGAACGTTTTTAGCCAGAGGGCGGGAGTCCTGCGTTAAGACGGCTGCAAAATTGCCGTCTATATGGCGAGCCCTCTCTTCTTTTAAAAAAATCAGATGCATGATAAATCCGATAACGATGCTGAAAATAATTGCACCCAGAGCCCTGGCCAGCCCTAATTGCCAACCAAGTATGCGCGCGGTTAAAATAATCGCCAGAACATTGATGGCAGGCCCTGAATAGAGAAAAGCAATCGCAGGCCCAAGCCCGGCCCCTCTCTTATAAATCCCTGAAAACAACGGCAAAACCGTACAGGAGCACACCGCAAGAATAGTTCCGGAGACAGAGGCAACGCTGTAAGATAGAACTTTTTTGGCTTTGGCTCCGAAATATTTCATAACCGATGCCTGGCTGATAAATACCGAGACAGCTCCGGCAATAAAAAAAGCCGGCAGGAGGCATAGCAAAACATGCTCTCTGGCATACCATTTCACAAGAGCCAAAGCTTCAAATATTGCACCGCTAAACCTTATATTTTCAATCGGCAGATAGAAAGCGCCTAAAAACCCGGCAACGATATATATAAATTTTTTCAAATCTTTCATTCAGGCCTTCCTTTTTTTGCCAGAGCCCGCTATCTGACAGCAGCCCTGCTTTATTTTAATGGCCTTGATATTGACTAGGGCATCGGTTACTTTTTTGTGCGCCGAGGCAAGTATCCGGGAGATTGTAGATTGATGGATTTTCATCTGTTTAGCTATTTTCTCCTGCTCATAACCTTCAAGATGGGTAAGCCGCATAACTTCAAATTCATCTAAATTAAGGATGACTCCCTGAAGGCTGTTTTTGGGCTTACATTGAGGGCGGAAACAGCGCTCTTTGGGCGCACAGGTGACCCATCTTGTCTTTTTAGGCCTCATTGGCTCTCTCTCCAATTATGCATACATATGCATTATAGAAAAAACACGGAGTCTGTCAATAAGATAATTGGGTTGAATAAATATATTCTTTTTAGCAAGATAGATGCCGTTTTGCGCCTTCTATCTTTTTAGAAAAGTTATCTTTTTTATAGTTAGAAAGCCAGCTTTTTATCGTAAACCAGCCTCCAACCCGGATCAAATTGTTACGCCACGGCCTGTACCATCTCTTCCAGCCGAGTTTAATATCATGCAGATAAAACATAATGGCAGGAAAAGAAAATACGTTGAGAACTATTATAAAAAAATACTTGAATTGATAGAATCTCCCCATTATTTTTTTAACAGCCTCCTGTACTCCTTCGGTTGTCAGGGGCCTATCGAACTCAAATAACGGGAAATTACCGTCATAGTACTCCCAGCCGACATCTTCAACGGGATATATTCTATTCTGTTTTTTAAGCCTGCTGTGTAGTTCCGTACCCGGAATAGGAACCGGCAGTAGTATTTGAATAGTATCTAGCTTTGCTTTTCTGATAAATTCCCGGTAGTACTTTATCCGCTCTTCTACAGGCATACTGAATTCTACGCCATCCTTCATAGGGTAGGCAAAAATAAACATTCCGTGCACTAAAAATCCGTGTTTGCGGAATTTTTTTGTTACAAAGAGCATCTGCTCTGGATTTACGTGCTTGCGCATTGCTTCCAGCTCTTCTTTGATCGGAGATTCAAATCCAATAGCAACGGTATTTATCCCGGCCCGGCGCATGGCGGTTAGGAGCTCTGAATCAAGGCCTTTATCCCACCTTATTTGAACGGATAACTCCAGTCTCCTGCCGATATTCTCCTGATAGTTCTGCAGCATTCTGCAGAACCGTATAGTCTCGTCTCTCTGCTGGCCGAACAAATCATCGACCACAAAGAAATGGCGGGCATCTTTGGTTTCAACAAGCAGGCTTATGCTCTCAAGCAACCGTTCTGCGGAAGCATAGCGCGGTTTTCCTTTTACAGTGCAGAACTCGCAATCCATGCCGCACCCTCTTATCCTTTCGACAGGATACATCTTGATTCTGGCATAGCGGACTAACGAAAAATCCGCCAGTGGCAGCCTGTCAAAATCCGTTATCCGGACTCGTTCCGGAGTATAGACTATCTTGCCGCCTTCAAGATAAGCGATACCATTTACTTTAGTTATATCATTCTTGTTTCTTAGAGCATCGAGAAGCTCCTTTATGGCCTCTTCGCCCTCTCCGATTACAATATAGTCAATACCGGAGCTTAAAGCTTCGGCAATATTATCTCTTACAAAATGCTGTCCTCCTGCAACTGTTATAATACCTTTATCTTTATAAAACCTAGCTAACTTATAAAGCCTGGGCATGGTGCTGGTCAGCCCGCCGTAAAATCCCACAACATCGGCCGGCCTCAATTTTTGCAAAAACTCATGGTCTGCCCCGCTCGCAGTGCCTCTAGGTCCGTACCTAGACAGGTTGTTTTCATCAATGACTTCAACATCCCATCTCTCCATTTCATTTACCGCGCTGGCCACAGATACCGGACCCAAGGCTGTAGTGCCTTTGGCAATCCGGGAATAGACATTAAAAGCCGGATAAGCAGGTATTATTATTCTTAATCTATGTCTTTTTTTTGAGGTATCAAGCATGGTTTTCACAATACAAAAATATTTACAATTACCATTGTTACCGCCTTAAGCTTATAAATCAAGCATAAAAGCCTGAAAACTGCGCTAATGTATTGAAAGGGCAAAATATCTTCTTGAAGAATCTAAGGCAAGTTCCGGGGCAATAATTAAATCGAGAAAATATTTTCTGCTTTCCGGGAAAGTTTTGGAATCTAAATCCTGTACCTTCCCATGAGCCGCATCAAATGCCGGTCCATAAAAAATGTCTCTTCTGTATCGTCTTCTAAGGCGGGGAAACCGGAATCGCTTAGCTCCTCACCCAAAGATACCGGCACAGTCTCCAAACCGCCCGGAGCAACAACAGCAATCTCCCGGCCTTTGCTTAAAAGAAAAATGTTCCCTGATTCCAGCCTTAGGCTGTCTATTTGAAGGCTGATACCTGAATCGTTTAAAACCATTCTGCTGTTTGCCCAGATACTGACTACATAACCATTATCGGTTTTTAAATCATAGATACCGTTTGAATAAAAAGAGTACCGCCCTTCTATCGTACTCAGGCTAAATCCCAAACCCGATAGCTTTCTATTCAAAACCATATCCCTGCTGGAACCTGCCCAGATATCCAATCTATCAAGATCTCCGATAGTAAGCGGATTGCCGACTATGAGCAGCTCCTGCAAGCCTCCCTTTAAAAGGCTCTCAAGAGGCGCAATATCGGTAATATTGTTGCCTGAGATATCGAGTTTCTTAAGGTTAACCAGGTGCTCTATCCCGTCCAAGCTGAAAAGCCCTAGATTAGCCAGATTGAGCTCTGTTATTGATTCCAGATCTGCCCTGGTTATCAAGCCAGCAGGTTTTCCTGCAGCAGTACGGATAGCCTGTTCTAGATTATAATCCTTGAATTGAACTGTTAAACCAGATGACCTACGCAAAGCTGCTGTCGGAGAATTATAAAAACTGAGCCTGAAACCTTGGCCAAAAGATAAGCTGAATAAAACAACCGTTATAGATAAAATGTTCCTCATTGTTTCCCCCTTTTTTTTACAACACAACAAGGATATCATTAAAACAGAACAGAGTCAAACTATCAGTTTGCTAGATAATTACTTAGGCAGCAGAATAGGCTTGAAATTAAAACGCAGGAAGCTCTCATTGCCTATGAGCAGCTTCCTGCAATAAAATAGCTGAGATTATATTTTCCTGTTTTACTTTTTCTTGGCGCCTACAGCAACATAAAACG
>JAQUNS010000030.1 GCA_028717465.1 Candidatus Omnitrophota bacterium | reverse complement strand
AATGGGCCTGGTCCCCTCCATAGTAGAGACTACAATATTGCCGGCAGCATTCTCTTCCTCTTCCAGCATAAACAGCGAAGACGGATTTTTGACTTCAAGCAGACCGTTCTCTGCCATTTCAAACAAACCTATTTCGTTTGTGGAACCAAACCTGTTTTTTATCGCCCTTAGTATCCTGTGAGACAGAAAGCTTTCGCCTTCAAAGTAAAGAACAGTATCGACTATATGCTCCAGCACCATGGGCCCGGCCAGCGAACCCTCCTTGGTAACATGCCCGATTAAAAAAACGGCTATGCCCCTGTCTTTGGCAATCCTGGTCAAAGCCTGGGCCGACTCTTTAACCTGGCTTATGGTCCCTGCTGACGAAGAAAGGTCCGGATGGTAGACAACCTGTATAGAATCAAGCACCAGGCACTCAGGGTTTAAAGACTCGACTTGATTAATAATGGATGTCAGATTCGTCTCAGATAAAAAATAAAGCTCTTCTTTTTCGTCAATCCTCAATCTCGTAGCCCGCATCTTTATCTGCGCCAAAGACTCCTCTCCAGAGACATATAGCACTTTTTTTTTGGTCCTAGCGATATTGCAGGCAACCTGAAGCATTATAGTAGATTTACCTATGCCCGGCCGTCCTCCTAAAAGAACCACAGATCCGGCTACAAGTCCTCCCCCTAAAACAGTATCGAATTCGCCGTTTCCTGTGGAAAACCTGTCCTTGCGTTCGAAACCGATATCGCAAAGAAGCTGGGCAGGTTTTGAACTGGCCGTGAGCTTTGATTCCTGCTCTTTAAGCTCTTCGATCATGGAATCCCAGCTTTGGCACTCCGGACACCGTCCTAAAAAACCCTTAGACTGATAACCGCAGTTCTGACAGATAAACACAGCCTGTTTTTTCAATTTCACAATTACCTCTGTTGTATATAGCCTTTGTTACCGGAATCACCGTCTGGTTCGGTTGTTTTTGTCTTCCTGAGCAGCTTCCAGGGATTCCTCTTAATATCTCTCACTATGGCTAAAATCTCTTCGTAAAGCGTGTCGTCTGAAAACAATCTTCCCAGCGTGCCGTCACCGTTATTTATTTTAACCGCTATTTTATTGGTTTCAAGAGCCAGCTCATTCAGGTTAGCGCTTAAAACTTTTACGTTAAACAGTGCCTGCTCTAAATTCTGCCTGTTCTCCTCTTCTGAGAATATATCTTTTAAATAATCTATAGTCTGGTCTAATTTCTGGGCTATCTGATAAGCCAGATCCGAGAGCTTGGCGATAGGTATAGAATCGTATCCGACAATAAAATCGCCATGTTTTAGAAGCGGCTTGTTCTTATCTCCAGGCAAAATCTCAACATACTTCTCTCCCAATAATCCCAAAGTGCTTATAAGAACGTTGGCATTCTGCCTTATAAGGACATTATGGTCGATAATTAAATCAACTTCGACTAGCGGAGCCTCGTCTTCAGGATCATATATTATTTTTACGCCCTTAACCTCTCCGACCTTAACTCCGGCCAGCCTGACAGGAGCGCCGGTCTCTACTCCGCTGGCAAACCTAAACAGGGCCCTGATTTCATATCCTTTGTGAAAAAAATTTATATTGCTTATAGTAAAAACTAATGCTCCGAATAGAACAATCCCGAAGGATATAAAAATACCCAATCGCCATTCGCTCCTTCTCCAGTATTCCATAACAACTTCCTCCTGAGATAATATTTAACTCTAATTACTGGTTAATGTACACCATTATACAGATATTGGCCCCTCAGAGTCTCCGTTGACAAACTGCCTGACATAGGGATTGCTGGAATTCTTTATCCTCTCCGGAGTACCTATCTCAATAATTTTACCATTGTAAAGCATGGCTATTCTATCAGCTATTGAATAAGCGCTGTTCATATCATGCGTTACGACAATAGATGTCGCATTAATCTCTTTCTGCAGCTTTTTTATCATATGATTGATAGAGGATGCTACCACAGGGTCCAGCCCTGTCGTAGGCTCATCGTAGAGAATTATCTTGGGATTTAAAACAATAGCCCGGGCTATTGCAACTCTTTTTTTCATGCCGCCGCTAAGTTCGGCAGGCATCTTTGATTCTATGCCTTCCAAACCCACGAGCTTTAAGCAGTCCTGGGCTCTTTCTCTTATCAGTTCCTCGCTTAAATCGGTATGTTCAACCAGGCTGAAATTTACGTTATCATATACACTTAGAGAATCAAAAAGCGCTGAGTGCTGAAAAACAACCCCAAACTTCATTCGCACTCCCTGCAGTTTTTTTTCCGTAAGCTGCTCTATGTCTTCTCCTTCTATATAAATTGCACCTTTATCCGGCTTTAAGATACTGATTAATAATTTTAAAAATACGCTTTTCCCGCTGCCGCTTTGGCCTATGATAACAAAGGTTTCGCCTTTATTGATATCGATATTGATACCGGTCAAAACATCTAAGCTCCCGAACTTCTTATGCAAATCAACAACTTTTATCATAACCGGATAAAATAAAAAAATGCCGTTATCAAGCAGTCCGCCATAATAATCAGTATAAAAGTATTAACAACCGTACGGGTGGTGGCTCTCCCTACTCCTTCTGCTCCGCCTTTAGCAATAAAACCCTCCTGTGCCGAGATTAAAGCAATAATAACAGCAAAGACTATTGGCTTGGAAAAACCGCTATAGATATCTTTCATGGACAGCGCCTCAAAAGTAAGCTTTATATATTGAGTAGCGCCTATGCCGAGCTTAGTAACGCCTATTAAAAAGCCTCCCAGAATTCCTATAATATCTGCATAGACAGTTAAAATAGGCAGCATTATTAAAAGGGCTAAGAAACGCGGAATTACAAGATACTGAACAGGGTCTGTTGCCATAGCCTCCATAGCATCTATCTGCTCAGTAACATTCATTGTTCCAAGCTCTGCAGACACAGAAGCTCCTACCCTGCCTGCCACAACAAGCCCGGTAATAACAGGGCCTAATTCTCTGACTACCGATAAAGCTACCAGTGCCGCAATATAAATTTCAGCTGATAGTTTTTGCATCTGATAAGCGCTTTGAAGAGCTATTACAATGCCTATAAATATCGACGTCAAAAATACTATCGGAAAACTTTCTAACCCCACTCTAACTAACTGCTTATAAAGAAGATCAAAACGGGGTTTACGGGCAAAAAGTAAGTATATGGTATGGCCCATAAGCATAAAAATTCCGCCGATATAGTAAAAAAAATCGTCTAAATTTTTCTTTATTATCATTAAAATTTTATGCTTTTTTCCAGTCCCATTATCTCTTCACCTTCCTTAAGGCGAAGCTTCAAGTTGGGTTTGCCCATAATTTCTAAAGACACCTCATTCCTATTGTAATTTTCATCGACAGAAAATTCCACATTATAATCGAGCTTGACATTCTCTTTAAGTTTTGTGCCTAAAGACATTTTTTTAGACCCGAATCTATCTTCAAAAGAAATGGTGCTCCAGGGATAAGACGATGAAACAGGCACCAGATATACGTTTTTCCACATCTCGGGATTGGGAAATTCTGCCAAGTTTAAGCTGCCCTCAAAAGCCATTTTTTCACCATCTATACTCAATTCTGAATTTACAAATTCAAGAAAGCTGGAATTGCCTATGAGGCGCAGATTGCCTTTCTGAAAGCTGATATCTATTATCCTGCCGCCTGAAATATCAAGCACAATATCAGTAAGGCTTTCGCCCTGATAAGAGAATACGGTAAAGCTGCCGTCGACCCTGGAAATGCTCAAATATCGGGCATATAAAGGCACTATTAAAGATACCAGATGCTGAAGATCGAAATTGTTAAATTTTCCGCTAATACTATAATCGAAACCGTAGTTCCAGCTCCCGTTTAAACTGATACCGCCTTGATAGTTAAACTCTTCCAATATCACTTCGTTATCGGAAAATTTTAATTTGAAATCAATTTCCGGAAACGGCATTTTGTTTACAACAGTACCGATAGAATGAAACTTAAGAACGCTGTCGCTTAAAACATATTCCAGATAACAGTTGGTTATTAACTCAGACCCGTTAATATTAAATTTCAATATTTTTAAATAAAGATTGACCTTGTCCTGGGCTCGGCTTAAATCAAGCAGCCCATTGGCATTATAACCGCCCGCCTGAATAACCCAGTCGAATTTAATATTTTCTTTAAAGTCAAAAAATACGGGCCCTGCTGCAGAAACAGGCCCAAATAAAACATCTTTTAAAAACAACCTGTTCTCCTTCCATCCCACCGAAGATTCTACTGCGTATATTTTTGATTTTAAAAAAGGAGCTTCTTCGCCAAACGATAACTCTGCTCTTAAAAAATTATCTTTAAAATCATACTCTCCGACTATGCTTAAATCTATAAAATCAATATCAGCTGTATAATTGCATCTATTTTGAATACTAGAGATAAACCCTCTACTCTTCAGTCCAGCCAGGTTGTGGCTCAATTCCAGATCCCAGTGAACGCCCAATTCATCCGAATAAATAAATCCTTCTTTTACATTAAGATAAGAATCTTGGATTTTTATTTTTACATCGCTCAAATACACTTTCAAAATAATTGCTTCGTTAGAACCGGCGACACCGTAGCTGGCCATAAAACCTCCAAACAGCTTAGCATCTAAAACCGCTCCGTCAATAATTAGAGAGAATAAACCGTTCTCTTTTTTTACAGAGAGCCTCGGAATTATGATGCTCTCTTTTAAGAAAGATGCTTTAAAACCTTTGAAAACAATGCCATCGCTAAAAGAATAAAAGCACCGCTTTGCAGATAATTTAGAGCCTTCTAATAATTTAAAACGATCGAATATAAAACTGGCCAAATAACCGGAAAAAATATAGCCCGATATCGCAAATAATAACAAGACTGCCCAAAATACCAAAAACAGCTTACGCCTTTTTATTAACCGCGATATACGCATCTATATTTCTTAAATAAAATTGCTGGAAAACAATATTGCCGCAAGAAAGAAGTTAAGCTTTTCTATCAAACTCCAGCTCTTCTTTGTCGCTTGATTTTTTCATTAAAATTACATCGGCAGGCTTGAATTTGCCAGCTATAACCTCTTCGGCTAAAGGATCTTCTATATACCTTTGAATTGTGCGCTTTAAAGGCCTGGCTCCGAATATAGGGTCAAAGCCTTTCTGGACCAGAAATTCTTTAGCCTCCTGAGTAAGTTCTACGCTCAAACCCCTCTCTTGCATTCTGTCTCTAACACTCTGTATTTCGATGTCTAATATGCTTACAAGATGCTCTTTTTCCAAAGACCGAAACACTACAATATCATCGACTCTATTCAAGAATTCCGGTTTGAATGTTTTCTTGACTTCATCCAGCAGCCTCTCTTTCATCAGGCTATAGTCCATAGCTCCGCTGTCAGTCTTAGTTTTAAATCCGATAGCGCCCTGCGTCCTTAGCAGAGATGCTCCGACATTGGATGTCATAATTAAAACCGAATTTCTGAAATCAACCCGTCTGCCAAAACTGTCAGTAAGCCTGCCGTCTTCCATAACCTGAAGCAGTATATTAAACACATCCGGATGGGCTTTCTCTATCTCGTCTAAAAGAACTACCGAATACGGCCTGCGCCTTACTTTTTCTGTCAACTGCCCGCCTTCTTCGTAACCAACATAGCCCGGGGGCGCCCCAACCAGACGGGAAACGTTAAACTTTTCCATATACTCAGACATATCGAGCTGCACCAAAGCATTTTCGTCTCCAAATAAAAATTCAGCCAATACTTTGGCCAGCAAAGTCTTGCCGACTCCGGTAGGTCCTAGAAAAACAAAAGCTCCTATCGGACGTTTAGGATCTTTTAGGCCGGCACGCGATCTGCGGATAGCCCGGGCAATAGTATGTATCGCTTCTCTTTGGCCGATTACGCTTTGACAAAGATCATCTTCTATCTTAAGCAGCTTTTCGCTTTCGGTCTCTTCAAGCTTCATCAGGGGCACTCCGGTCCATTTAGATACAATAACGGCTATATCTTCAGGGGTCACTACCGGCTGTTCTTCGTATTTAACTTTCTCCCAGTCTTTTCTTTTTAGCTCCAAATCCTTTTTAGTGTCGCGCTCTTGATCTCTTAGTTTCGCAGCCCGCTCAAAATCCTGGGCTTTAATTGCAGAATCTTTTTCTTTCTTGATATTTTCCACCTCTTCTTCTAAATCTTTAAGCTCGGGCGGCATGGTTAATACCGATAGCCTGGCTCTGGAACCTGATTCATCGATAAGGTCTATTGCTTTATCCGGCAAAAATCTTCCGGTAATATACCTGTCTGAGAGCTTGACAGCAGAGATTATAGCCTGATCAGTAAATTTCACTCTGTGATGGGCTTCGTATTTATCTCTTAAACCTTTGAGTATCTCTATTGTTTCATCTACAGTCGGAGCATCAACGATTATAGTCTGGAACCTTCTTTCCAAGGCAGCGTCTTTCTCGATATGTTTTCTATATTCATCCAGTGTCGTTGCTCCGACACACTGCAATTCTCCTCTAGCCAAAGCAGGCTTAAGTATATTAGATGCGTCTATAGCGCCTTCCGCGCCGCCGGCTCCGACAAGAGTATGCAGCTCGTCTATGAAAAGAATAATATTTTCTGATTTTTTGATTTCGCTCATAACTGCCTTGATTCTCTCTTCGAACTGCCCCCGATACTTAGTGCCTGCAACCATAAGGGCTAAATCCAACGCCACTATCCTTTTGTTTCTGAGCAATTCCGGAACCTCCCCGGAAACTATCTTTTGAGCCAATCCCTCTACGATTGCGGTCTTGCCTACTCCGGCT
>JAQUNS010000029.1 GCA_028717465.1 Candidatus Omnitrophota bacterium | reverse complement strand
TACCGCCCAGCATCAGCATACCCATCAACGCTCCTATATAGATAGAGGTGTCGGTTAAAGCAAGAGTGGGTATGACTCCTATCGCCGCTAAAGGCACTGTTAACATGATGATGAAAGGCTGGACATAAGATTCAAACAGTGCAGCTAAAACTAAAAATATTAAAAATAAAGCCATTATTACGGCAAATTTCAGCTGTTTCTGATTGTCTATCATAAGCTCATAATCGCCGCTAAAACGGTAAGAGTATTCGTCCGGCATTTTGAAATCCTCAAGTGCGGATTTGCACCTTCTAATCGCTGTATCTAAATCAAGAACGCCTCTATTGGCGCTGACCTGTACCATTCTGGCTTTATTTTTACGCCAGATTTCACTTGGAGCTATGTCAAATTTCAACTCGCTGATCTGTTTAAGAGGTATCTCCATGCGGTGCTTGTTAACAAATGTCAGATTCTTTAAGTCCTCAAAGCTGTCCCGGCTCTCTTCTGCCAGGCGGACAACAATCTCTACTTCTTTAGTCTCGGCATGAAAAAAAGTAGCCCTTAAACCCCTGATTTTGCCGTGCAGCTGATAAGAGATGTCCTGAATGGTTAAGTCATACATAGCAAGCTTATCCTTATCTACTATGACCCTTATTTCAGGCCGGCCTTCTCTCATGCGTATCTTCTGGTCTGTTATACCTTCTATATTGGTAAGCTTCTGGGCCATGCTGATAGCTATCTGTTTTAGCACATCATAGTCATAACCATTGATATCGATAAAAATTTCATTGCTGCCGACTTCCTGCGGCAGGGCAAAGTATATAAAAGCATCGAATTGTTTCATGACCTCGTCCATCTTGGGGCGTATGTCCTCAATAATATCGTTGGTAACCCTGCGCCTTTGCGAGAGCGGTTTTAATTTAACGTATATCTTGGAGGACCATCTCTCTATCCTGGATGATACCGTGCGTATCTCGGGCACATCCCGCAAGATCCGCTCTGCTATGGCAACCGCCTGGTCAGACATGTCAAGGCGCGCCCCTGTCGGTAATTCGACATGGACGGTAAACTTATTCAATTCGGTCATGCCTATAAACTCCATGCCGATTTTGTCTTTAAGCGGCAGCACAAAAATTAACGCGGCAAACATAATTAAGATAAATTGATACCTAAAGTGCAAGATCCAAAACAGAAATTTTCTATAGGCTCCTTTGATATATGAGATGCTTTTGCTGCCGCTTTTTACAATCTTGACCTTTACGCCTGAGCGCATAAAAGATGCCGCCAGCGGAATCAGGCTCAATGCTATAAACAGAGAGGCCAGTAGAGAATAGACGACTGTCCAGGCCAAACCGCTGTACAAAATCCTTATCTGTTTGCCTACGAACACGATGGGCAAAAACGCCACGACAGAGGTAATTGTCGATGCGATTATTGCCAGGCAGACTTCCTGGCTGCCCAATAACGCGGATTTTTTTTTATCCAGGTTCTGCTCGCGCTTTTTGAAAATATTTTCAAGCACAACTATCGAAGAGTCCACCAGCATGCCTATGCCCAGGGCCAAGCCCGAAAGGGTCATAACGTTAAGGGTAAGGCCCTGAAAAAACATTATCATAAAAGTAGCCATAACAGAGAGCGGAATGGAGAGGGCTATGATAAAAGTCGGCTGAACATCGTGCAAGAACAGTAATAACACTATAACAGCCAGTGCTCCTCCGAAGATAAGAGATTTACGAACTGTGTCTATAGCTTCCTGAACATACTCAGCCTGCTGGAATGTGGGCCGTATTATAATATCTGCCGGTAAATCCTTGCGGATCCTGACCAGCTCCTCCTCTATCAGCCTGTTAACTTTTATTGTATTAGCAACCGATTCTTTCTGGATATAGAGCGAAACAACCGGCTTAGCATCGACCCGGGAGAGATCTATCGGGTCTAAAAACGAGTCTTTGACATCTGCTACGTCTTTGAGCTGGACTATCGAGCCCTGGGGGGTCATGTGTACGCCCACCTCTCGGATCTCCTCAATTGTGTTATACTGCCCAAGCATGCGCAACAGATTCTGGACTTTTATCTCTTCCAGCTCGCCTATTAAAATATCCAGATTATTGGCTCCGATTAAATTGATTATTTCTCCTAACGACAGATTATAGATGTTCAATATGTCTTCGGTGGTTTCCACTATAATCTTTCTCTCTCTGCCGCCGGCTACTTCAACATTAGCCACTCCCTCTATTCTCTGAAGCCTGGATTTAACCTTATCGTCAACCTCTCTTCTTAACATCTCGGGCGTATATTTCTCACCGGTAACTGCAAGAATTACAATCGGTACGTCAGTCTGCTGATAACGTGCAACAACAGGTTTCTCTATCTCTTTAGGCAGGCGGTCTTTTACCCGGCCAAACTTCTCTCTTACCTCTAAAGACGCAAAATCCATATTTGTGCCTGGCTCAAAACGCAGAATAACCCTGGATTCGCCTTCTTCAGAAATAGCTATTATCTCTTTTAGCTTGCTGACGTCGCTAACAGCTTCTTCGACCGGCTGAGTAACAAGCCTCTCGACATCCGGAGACGGCACCCCTCCTCTAATCCTTATTATAATACTTATGGTATCGTAGCTATAATTTGGCATGAGTTCTACAGGAAGCTGGGTAAGAGCAATATAACCTATAAGTATAACAGCCACAAAAACCATGGCCACTGTAACAGGGCGTTTTATGGCAAATTCCGGTAGATTCATAGTCTCATTTTTTTAATTGATACCATCTGCCGGGACCTTTGGGGCCCTTGGCTAAAATAAATCCTTTTTTCTGTAAAATTTTGATGTCTCTGGCAGCGGTTGCAACAGATATGCCGAATAACTGCATGCATTCTTGCCTGGTTATCTTCTCTTTCTCTTTGAGATAGCGCAATATCTGCAGCTGCCTTTCGTTTAAATCGCCCTCGGTATCTTTTGCGGTTTCAGAAATTATTTTTTTAGAAACGGCAGTTACTGGTTTTTCGTCCGCTGGTTTATGATCGGGCTTTGCCTCTTCTTTCTTTTCAACAACCGCTGTTTTCTGCTGTTTTGGCTTGGTTATCAAATTAACCGAAACAAGGTATAGCGCCGGTATTATAAGCATGGTCAACAGCGTTGAAGACGAAAGCCCTCCTATAACAGCTATTGCCATAGGCGCTCTTAATTCAGCGCCTTCGCTGAAACCCAGAGCCAGCGGAAGCAGCCCTAAAACCGTAGTAAAAGCAGTCATTAATATCGGCCGCAACCTGGTCTGAGCGGCGTCTAAAACAGCCTGCTCAGGAGAAAGCCCTTCCTGCACCAGTATATTAATACGGTCTATTAAGACTATGCCGTTATTAACGACTATACCGCCTAATATGATTGCCCCTAAAAAAACCACTATATTAAGAGTGGTATTGGTTAATATCAAAGCCAATGTAACACCAACTATAGATAAAGGAACCGTAAAGATAATGATAAAAGGCTGCCAGAGCGATTCGAACTGCGCCGCCATAATCATATATACCAGGGTGATGGATAGCAGCAGAGCAAAAATCAGGCTTTTAAACGATTCCTGCATTTCTTTCTGCTCGCCGCTTATTTTGACCAGATAATCTCTTGGAACATCGAGCTTAGCTATGCTTTCTCTTACATCGCTCATAATCTCATTGAAACCTCTTTTGTAAACATTGGCCGAGACCAGCACGGTCCTCTCCTGGTCAAGGCGCCTTATCTGAGAAGGGCCCAGCCCTTTAGCAAGATAAGCTACGTCTGCCAGGGGGATTTCAAATCCAAGCGGAGAATAGATCAAGATGTTCCTTATCTTATTCAAATTGTCCCTGTCTTCTTCTCTGAGCCTGGTTCGTATATCATACTCTCTGCCCTGTTCTTTATATTTAGAAGCGACATAGCCCCTGATAGCAGCATTAGCGGCTAACGATATGGTATTCACGGACAGGTTAAACAAAGCGGCTTTGTCTCTGATTATATTGACTTTGACTTCCGGCTGGGCAGGCAGAAGGTCACTTTTGACATCATAAAGACCTTCTACTGCCTGAAGATTGCTAATCATGCTGTCCGAGAGAGACCTTAAAACATCTAGATCGCGGCCCTTAATCTCTATATTAATCGGCTTGCCGCCTTCCAAGGCAGCCTTAAATATAGTCTCTTGTAAAACATATTCCACCTCAGCGCCCATTAAATCAAGGCCCAGCAGATCTCTCTGTATCTGCTGAACAATATCCTGGCTCTTTCTGTAGTCCGGAGACCTTTTGGATATTTTTTTCAAATTTACTACAATCTGAGCCTGATGAGATCCCAGAGTCTCAACAGTACCGCCATATTCTTTATCTTTACTGGAGCCGATTGTAACGCTGATTCCGCTTAAATCCGGATAATCAAAGAGCACGCGCTCTATATTCCTGACCACCTGATCGGTTATCTCGATCTTGGTGCCGGGAGGCATATCGATTTTAACCATAAACTCTCTCTGGTCCACTTTCGGCATCAGCTCTCTGTCTATACCGCTTAAAAGAAACAGAGAAAAAATAGTGACAATAATCACAATTGTAAAACCCAGATATTTATATTTCAAAAAAACCTTGAGCATGCCGGCATAAGAAACCCTCAAGAACCTCATCCAGGCCCATTCTTTTTGTATTGTAACAGAACTTTTAACTTTAGCTGCCATTCTGGGTATTAAAGACAATGCTACCGCTAAAGAAGCTATCAACGCAAAAGTCACCGTAAATGCCAGCTCTTTAAAGAGCTGGCCGGCAACCCCTTTTACAAAAATAAGAGGCAAAAAAACCGCTATCGTTGTAAATGTAGAAGCGGCAATAGCTGTTGCAACTTCGCTTGCCCCGCGAGAGGCAGACTCTTGAGCTGACTCTCCAAGCTGCCTTCTGCGGAAAATATTTTCCACTACGACTATGGCATTATCAACAAGCATGCCGACTCCAAGAGCAAGTCCGCCTAAAGACATAATATTCACAGAAAGGCCCCTAAAATACATAAGGCTGAATGTGAGCATTATAGATATGGGAATAGACAGCGCAACAATGAGTGAACTGTACACATTCATTAAAAAAACAAGCAGGAGAATAAATGCCAGCACGCCGCCCTGAATAGCAGCATCCTTTACTCCGTTGATAGAATCTTTAATGAATTTGGACTGGTCATAGACAATCTCAATATCAGCCTTGCCTTGAAGCCGGTCTTTAATGTCGTCTACCTTTTTTTTAACATCGCTGACAACCTTGACAATATTAGCTCCGGCCTGCCTTTGAATCCTAAGAGAGATATTCTCTCTGCCGTTATATCTGGATATGTTGCTCAAGTCCTTCAGCGAGTCTACGACATCGCCAAGGTCTTTTACTTTTATTAATCTTTTGTCGCGAACCTGGCCCTGCAGATCTCTCATATACTCTTCATATTGGTTTCTGGGCTGATCAACATCCTGAACCTCTACAACAACATCCTGAACCTCTTTAACAGCCTCAAACTCTCCTATCGTTCTTATCAGATATTCATAAAAAGTCTCTTTAATGGTTCCGGCCGGAAAGGTAAAATTTGTCTGTTTTATTGCTTCTGCAACTTTAAGAATTGGGATCCTGCTGGCGTAGAGCTTGCCATGGTCCAGCTCAACAAGTATCTCCCGCTCTCTGCCTCCTACTATACCTGCTGAAGCAACACCTTCTATTTTCTCCAGTTCGTCTTTAATCTCCTTGCGGACCAATTCTCTAAGTTCCCGGGATGGCATATCGCCTTTGATAGAGAGTATCGCAACCGGAATTTCAAAAGGGTTAAATTTCATAACTATGGGGTCCGCAGACCCTAAGGGTAATCTCTCTTTGATCAAATCGATCTTCTCTCTTACTCCTAAAGAAGCGAAATCCATGTTGGTACCCCAGTCAAAATCCAGAATTATCAGAGAGAGCCCTTCTTCGGATATCGACGATATTTTCTTGAGGCCGTTAACGGTCCCTACGGCTTCTTCTATTATCTTTGTAACAAGGGTCTCTATCTCTTCCGGAGAAGCATTTTCATAAGTTGTGACTACTGTAATCTGCGGGTAAGATATGGAGGGATACAGCTCTTGGGAGAGCCTGGTCCAGGAAATAAGGCCAAGCAGGGCTATGCCCAGATAAAACATTGTTATGGTTACCGGCCTTTTTATAGAAAACTCGGGTAGATGCATGGTTGGCAGTTAAAAAAGTTTTTCCTGCTTCTCTATAATCTTCACGGCGCTGCCAGCAGTGAGCCTCTTCATGCCGGGCGTCTCTATAACAACAAGATCGCCTGCATTGAGCCCTTGTCTTATAACAGCATAATCAGTTGTTATATGCTCCACCGAGACCTGACGATACTGAATCTTTTCGCCCTCTACAACCGCAGCGTAATAAGCTCCCTGCTGGATGGACACAGATGAGCTTGGTATGACTAAAGCATCTTTCTTGCTGAAAACCGCTATCGAGGACCTGGCAAACATGCCCGGCTTTAAAAGCTTGCCCGGGTCCAGCACCCTTATGCGGACATTCAAAGACCTTGTCCGCTCGTCTAACTGAGGAAATATTGTTTCAACATATCCGAAAAAAACTCTAGTCGGATAAGTATCGACGCTGATCTTAACTCTTTGGCCGGATTTGATCTTAAAAATATCTTTCTCTATTATGCCTACTTCTACAAATATATTCTCTTCGTCGATAAATTTAAATATTATGTCATTAGGCGTTATGAACTCTCCTGCATTTTTTTCTTTTTTGCTGATCAGCCCGCCTTGAGGAGCTTGAAGATTGAGCTTGTTTAATTTCAACCTGCTTAACTCCAGCTCTTTTCTGCTTATCTCTATTTTGGCTTTGGAAACATCAACCTCTGCCTGAACCTGGTCCAGCCTGTCTTTTATAATCGCGCCTAATTGATAAAGCTTTTCTACGATCTGATACCTGGCTAAAGCTGCTTTATACTCTGACTCGGCAGCCTGCAATTTTGCCTGAGCCCACTGAATCTCAACATTAACATCTTTAGCGTCTAAAACAGCCATGACATCGCCCTTTTTAGCGGAGTCACCTTCTTTGAAATTCACTTGTTGCAGCATACCGTTGGTTTCAAACTTCAAATCAAGTTCCGGGATACCCCTGACTGTGCCTGAGGTGGGCAGCTCGTCCGTAAAAACTACCGGCGCTAAGCTATAGGCTTTGATAGGAACTTTCTCCTCGCTGGCCTTGGGAAATAGCGATGTCAAGCCGTCTACCTGCTGATCATTAGGCTGCTTATCTTTAGTTGCAACTTTATCCTGGGCAACTACAGAGG